>JBKJKJ010000093.1:0-22510 GCA_046597455.1 Burkholderiales bacterium | reverse complement strand
CGCATCCGGTCAAGCTCGGCCTTATCTCGGAAGGCACCAACACGTGGCCGCGGCACTTTTCTCGCCGGCGTCACGCCCGGCGATACCCGCCACGTCCCCGCTGACAGCGTGGCGAATACCAGCCCGGCCGAGCTCATGGAGGCGCGCATGCGCATCGAACCTGCGCTGGCCGAGCTCATCGTGACCAATGCAACGCCGGCCGATTTCGATCGCATGGAGATGTGCATCGACCGGGCGGAACGCGCGGCGACGCTCGACGAGTTCGAAATGTGGGACGCGGCGCTGCATCAGGCGCTGGCGACCGCGACGCACAATCGCTTCGTGATACGCGTGCTCGACATGGTTGCTGCCGTGCGCGAGCAATCCGAGTGGGGCAAGCTCAAGGACCGCATCGTCACGCCGAAGCGCCGGCTGGAGTACCAGGAAGAGCATCGGGCGATCGTGGGCGCCCTCAAAGGGCGCGACGCCGATCGCGCCCGCAGCTCGATACTTGCGCACCTGCAGCACGCCCGGCGCAATCTGTTCGACTATTAGGTCGGCGGCGCGCGGCATGCCGTAGTCCATGCAGGGATTTTTTTTCGTCACTCGAGCCCACTCGGCAATCGAGTCCAAGCAGTTGATCTCCATCGAAAAATTTCCAACGCTGTAAAATTGCAATCATCCACAATTTCTGTGGATAACGTTGTGGGTAAGCGAAGATGGCGGCATTTATACCCTCGTCGCACGGGGCAAAACTGCGAACTGCGCAAGAATTGAACAAAGCGCATTCAATCGATCGAGCGTCGCGCGGGAGCCCTTGACAGCCTGCGTCCTTTGCCCGATTTCCCGCCTTAAGAAGGGTGTGTGGCCAATGCGTCGTCGGTTCAGCGTTTGAGCACGTGCATCAGGTTGTAGTAGTCGTCCGTCCAGACGCGAAAGTTAAGGTGTGGAGCCAGAACCACCGCTGCGGTGCGTACCGGTTGCGAGGCGAGCAGCGCCGCATTGCGCGTCACGATGATCTGGTCGGTATGCGAAGTCCAGTAGCCGACGCCATCGCCGGGTGACGGTACAGGGGTGTCCGAAACCATCACCGCGGTCAGCCCGAATTCGGCCGCGAGGCGCTCGACCACGGGCGCGATATCCACGAAACGGTTGGTCGCCTGGAAGATGATCGCGCCGTCCGGCTTGAGGTGCCGCACATACGTCGCCATCGCCTCACGCGTGATGAGATGCATCGGGATCGAGTCGCCGGAGAAGGCGTCGATCGCGAGCACGTCATACTGTTGAGGGCGCTCGCGCTCGAGCGACAGCCGGCCGTCGCCCAGTATGATGTCGGTCTGCGCCTGGCTGTCGCGCAGGAAGCTGAACTCGGTCAGCGCGACCGCAGCGACCTGCGGATCGATCTCATAGAAGCGAAACGTGTCCCCGCGCCTGCCGTATGCCGCGAGCGCACCGGCCCCGAGCCCGAGGATTCCCACGCGGCGCTGCGCCTGCGTCATGCTTTCGAATACGCGCCCATAACCGCTCGTGCGGCTGAAATAAGTGGTCGGCAGACGCCGGTACGCCGCGTCCAGATACTGACCGCCGTGATTGATGCCGCCGTGATACATCGCCCGAAAACGCAAGGGCGCCTCGAAGTCGCGCGTGCGAACGACGCCGTAGAAATTTCGCACCATGACGCGCATGTCGGTGCGGTAATCGCGCAACTGGTAGACCGCGGTGCCGATCGTCGCCGCGCATACGGCGAGCGCGCCCGCGCTCACCCACCTGCCCGCCCCCCGCGCGCGCCACGCGAACAGCACCGCGCACAACCCCAGCGTGATCGCGAGCTCGTAATAGCCGTGAAGCACGCTCGGGGCGCCGATCCCGATTGCCAGCGCGCCCAACGCGCCGCCGAACGCGATCATGAGGTAGAAGGTCGTCAGGTGCCGCGGTCCCGGGCGCAGGCGGTAAAGCTCGCCGTGACACACCATGCACAGAACAAAAAGACCGATCGCGTAAAGCGGCGCCGCGACCCGCAGGTTGAGGGACTCGCTGAACCCCGCCATCGCGGGCAACAGGAGTGCCGCGAGCGCGAGAAAAAGCGGTCTGGCGTACCAGCGCGGGTGGTCGAAACACAGGATGAACGTCAGGAGGTAGAGCGAAAGCGGCACGACCCACAGGAAAGGGATCGAAGCGATGTTCTGCGTGAGATGGTTCGTCACCGCCAGAAGCAGGCACGCGCTCATCGCGGCGAGCGCGACCCACAGCAGGCGCTCGCGCAGCGTCGGCGCCGCGGTGACCGGCGCTTCAGCCGCAGGCTGCACCTGCGGCGGGTCCGCGCGCGAATGGCGAACCGTGTAAAGCGCCGTCGCTGCGCAAAACACCGCGAACACCCCATAGCTGACCGACCAGGCGACAGACTGGTGCACCAGCGTGAACGAGGGCTCGACCAGGACCGGATAGGCGAGCAGTGCGAGCAGCGAAGCGAAGTTCGAAAGCGCAAACAGACGGTACGGGGCTGCGTGATGAAAGCGGCGCCAGAACCACGCCTGCACCAGCGGGCTCGTCGTCGAGAGCAGGAAATACTGCAGCCCTATCGTCGCGCCGAGCAGGGCCAGTATGGACAGCGCAGGGCCTGTCTCCTCGACCGCACCGGGCTTCCAGCGCACGTCGGGGATGATCGGCAGCAGTGCGAGGCTGCCGAGCAGCAGCGCCACGTGCAATAGCGCCTGTGCGCGCGGTTTCAGCGACCGGGTGCTCCAGTCGGCATACGCATAGCCGAACAGGAGCACGGTCTGGAAAAAAACGAGGCACGTCGCCCACACCGAGGCCGCCCCCCCGAACCACGGCAGGATCTGCTTGGCGATGATCGGTTGCACCAGGAAGAGCAGGAAAGCGCTCAGGAAGGTGGTCGCGACGTAGAGACGCATCAGCTCGAGCGCGAAAGACGGGACCGGGCAGGGCGGATCGCGCGCGGGCGCATCGCTAAAGCAGCCGGCACAGATGCTTCAGATCGGCATTGCCACCGGAGAGGACGACGCCCACGCGTTTACCGCGCAGATCGAGCTTGCCTTCCAGCGCCGCTGCGGCACCGAGGGCACCCGTGGGCTCGACGATGATTTTCATACGCTCCCACAAATACCACATCGCGCGCAAAAGCTCGGCATCGTCGACGGTGAGCATGTCCGCCACGTGCCGCATGATGAGGGGAAAAGTGACGTCCCCGGGGGCCGCCGTGCGCGCCCCGTCGGCGATGGTATCCGGATTGTCCACGCGCTCGATGGTGCCGCTTCTGAACGAGCGCATGACGTCGTCGCCCGCCGCGGGCTCGACACCGATCACGCGTATGCCGGGCGACAACGCGTTGGCTGCGATGGCGCATCCCGACAGCAGCCCGCCTCCGCCGCACGGGACGAGCAGCACGTCGAGCGGTCCGGTTTCCTCGATGAGCTCCATCGCGGCCGTGCCCTGCCCGGCGACGATATGCGGGTGATTGAACGGCGGAATCAGCGTCAGGCCACGCGCCGTGGCGAGCTTGGCGGCGATCGCCTCGCGGTCGTCGCGGGCGCGGTCGAACAGGATGACTTCGGCGCCGTATTCTCGCGTCCCGTCCACTTTCACCGGCGGCGCGTCCGAAGGCATGACGATGACGGCCGGGATGCCCAGCAGGCGACCGGCGAGCGCGACGGCCTGGGCATGGTTGCCGGACGAATAGGCGACGACCCCCGCTCGCCGTTGCGCCGGGTCGAGGTTGGCGAGCGCGTTATAGGCGCCCCGGAACTTGAATGCGCCACCGCGCTGCAGGTTCTCGCATTTGAAGAACACCCGCGCCCCGGTTCGCGCGTCCACCGTGCGCGAGGTGAGCGTGGGCGTGCGGTGGGCATTGCCTTCGAGCCGCCGCGCGGCGGCCTGGATGTCGGCGTAGGCGACGCCTGGCGGTCCTTCGGGATCGCTACTACGGTTACTCATGAAATCAGTCTCGCTCAAGGTTAGCGCCGGCGCGTCCGTTAACAGCTCACTGCCATTGTGTGACCGATGACCTTCATCGTGTAGTCATATTGCGGCCACAATGCGTTCTTAGACTCAAGGCATTCTTACAGCGCACAGCCGCCGGGAGTGGATCATGGCAAAAAATCGGGACGATCAGGGCGGATCCGGCAACCCGGGCCCGAGCCGCTATGACGACGAGCTCCTGTGCGCGAACTGGAATCCGGTGATCGAGCTGCTCGCCTGCAGCGGCGCCCCTCACACCCATCAGAACGCGCCTCGCGACGTCTCTGAAGACGACGCCGCTGCTTTCCTCGGGCGCGTCTACACGTTCGGCGCGTAGCGGCCCCGGACGACCGCACGAACGACCGGCGGCTGAACGCCCACCCGTCACCGCGGACTCGGTGTTCAGCGAGCCCCCTGAGCTGCCGGCACCCTCGCCGATCAGACCATCGCCGCAATCAACCGCTCGCGCGTGAGCGGCATATCCCTGAGCCGGACCTTGAGCGCGTTGTAAACCGCATTACCGATCGCAGCCGAGGTCGGCCCCTGCGTCCCCTCCCCGGCGCCCAGCGGCGGCAGCTCGGGCCGGTCTATGACCGCCACCTCGATCTGTGGCACTTCGTCGAAGGTCAGGATCGGGTAGTCGAACCAGTTGCGGCTCGTCACGGTCTCGTGGTCGTACGTGATCCGCTCCTTCAGCGTCCAGCTCACCGTCTGCACGATACCGCCTTCGATCTGGTTGATGACGCCGTCCAGATTGATCACCTGCCCGACGTCGACGGCCGACCACGCGCGCTGCACGCGCACGCCCTCTGCAACCGCGACCTCGACGATGACGGCGATATAGCAGCCGAGATTCTTGTAGCGCGCAAATCCGATGCCGCGCCCGCGCTCGCCGTCGCCCTGTTCCTGCGACCGCCAGTTCGCGAGTTCCGCGACTTTTTCGATCACTGCCCGCGCGCGCGCATCCTTCAGGTGTCGCAGTCTGAACTCGACCGGGTCGGCGTGCGCCGCCAGCGCGAGCTCGTCCATGAAGGATTCAATGGCGAACACGTTGGCGTGGGCACCGAGCGAGCGTAACGCCGAGGCCCGCAAAGGCGCGGCCCGCACCAGACGGTTGGTAATGCGCTGATTGGGAAAATCGTACAGGGGGATGGCATTGCGGTGGCTGCCGCCTCCGGGCAGCGGCGGGTTGCCCGGGCGGGCCGCTTTCACCGGATTCGCCAGATGCCAGGCCGCGAGCAGGTTCACGCCGCCTTTGCCGCCGGGCCGCGTGCTGTGCCCGTGACTCCACAGATCCAGCGTCCAGCTCGCGATGCTGCCGTCGGGACCCAGGGCGGCCTGCGTGCGAACGACCATCGGCGAGCCATAAGGCTCCCACGCGAACTCGTCCTCGCGGCTCCACTGCACCCGGACCGGACGCCCGGGCACCGCACGCGCGAGCAGCGCAGCATCACACGCGACATCGTCGGCAGCGTTGTGGCCATAGCATCCGGCGCCTTCCATATGCGCGATTTCGATGCTCGCTTCATCGACGGCGAGTGCAGCCGCGAGGTCGGCACGCAGCGGGAAAATCCCCTGGCTATGCGTCCAGATCGAGAAACGTCGGTCGGCATACTTCGCCACCGCACACGACGGTCCGAGTGAAGCATGGGCGATATGCGGCCTGGAATATTCGGCGCTGATGACCTGCGGGCCCGCGTCGACCGGGGTGCCTTTTTCGCTGATCACTTCAACTTCAGCTCCACCTTCGAGGAGATAGCGCGGATCGGCTGAAGGCAACCGTCCGCCGCCGTCCCACTTCGCGACACGGGCAAGCCGCCGCGCCGCGCGTATCGCCTGCTCTTCGCGCTCGGCGACCACACCGAGGAACGAGCCGTCCCGAACGACTTTGACCACGCCGGGCATCGCTTCGACCTCGCCCGCGTCCAGCGCGGTCAGGCGCATATCCGGCCCCGGCGGGCGCACTACGCGCGCGTGGAGCATATCGGGCAGATCGAGGTCCTGCACATACACCGGCTCGCCCCGGACTTTACGCGGGATATCGACCCGCTCCACCGTGCGGCCGATAAGGGTGTACTCCGCCGGCGTCTTGGGCTGCGCTTCGCCGCTCGCTTCGCGCCGCAGCAGGTTTGCGTCGGCAAGCTCCCAATAAGTGATGCTGCCACCCGAGCGCGCCGTGATGACGCCGTCTTTTACGCTGAGCTGCTCGAGCGTGACGCCGAGCCTCTCGGCCGCGCGTGCAAGCAGCAGCTCGCGCGCTTCGGCAGCGGCAAAACGCAGTGCGATCCCACTATCCTGGATCGAACGGCTGCCGGAGGTGATGCCCTCATTCGGGCTGCGTGTCGTCGCGGCGCCCACCAGGCGGATGCGATCCACGCTCACGTCGAGCTCCTCGGCCACGATCTGCACGAGTGCGGTCAGAATGCCCTGGCCGATTTCCACTTTTCCGGGGCGTACGGTCACGGTACCGTCGGCGTTGATCGAAAGCCAAAGGTCGAGCGCACGATTGGTTTCGAGACTCCCAGGGAGCTTGCGCGAGGCGCTGGATTCGCTCATCGCTCACCTCCCGCAACCGCACCACGGATCGCGCGCAGGATGCGGGTGTGCGTTCCGCAGCGGCACAAATTGCCCACGAGCGCTTCGCGAATCTGCACGTCGGTCGGATGCGGATTTTCGTCGAGCAAGGCTTTGGCGCTCATGATGATTCCCGTCACGCAATATCCGCATTGCGCCGCCTGCTCTTCGATGAAGGCGCGCTGCAGAGGATGCGGGTCCTCAGCCGTGCCGATGCCTTCGATCGTGGTGATGGCTTTCCCGACGACGGCGCTGACCGGCACGTCGCACGATTGCACCGCTTTACCATTGATGATCACGGTGCACGCGCCGCACTGCCCGAGGCCGCAGCCGAAGCGTGCGCCCTTGAGCTTCAGATCGTTGCGCAGCACGTATAAAAGCGGCGTCTCGGGATCGGCCCCGACCTCGTGGGTCGCGCCGTTGACATTCAGTTTGAGCGACATTCATTCCTCCTCGAAAACCGGCCGCGCGTATCGATCCGGCGGAAAATCAGGGCTTTGAACCCCCGGCCGTATATGGGCGACGGCTCGCGCGGGGCCGCCTCGTTTTTTCGTTTCGTTCGGTCTATACTGCAATCGGCAAGTCGGCATGGAGGAAACTGCCCATGATACAGACCACCGACGGTGAAGTGCTCCGCCAGCGTATCGATCAGCTGCATC
Source organism: Burkholderiales bacterium (assembly GCA_046597455.1). Taxonomy (GTDB): domain Bacteria; phylum Pseudomonadota; class Gammaproteobacteria; order Burkholderiales; family SG8-41; genus JAQGMV01. The sequence continues at coordinate 15,323 of JBKJKJ010000093.1, read as the reverse complement.
TGGAGCACCGAGACCTCGATGACGTTATTTTCCGCCTCTCTCAAACTGCAATTCAGGATCAACTCCAGTTGCAGCGCCTCAAGAAACGCAAGCTGTATCTCAAAGACCAGATCGCCCAGCTCGAGCGGCAGTTGACGCCCGACATCTCCGCCTGAGACCTGCGCACGAGCCGCGCCTCCGGCGCGGTGCGTGCAGGGTTTTCCTCGATCGGCCCCATCAGCGATGCATGGGCGCGGAGCGCGCGTGCATCGCGATGTAGATCGCATATACCCCGAGTATCGCGAACCACACCAACGACCAGCCGGCGATCGTCAGTCCGAGGAAACGCCAGCCGGCTTCGGCGCATTCCCCCGAGCCCGCGAAGATCTTCTGCAACGCCTGCGTGAGCGGAAAACGCTCCAGCATGTATTCCAGTCCGGGTCCGCAGGCCGGGACCCGGTCCGGCGGCAACATCTGCAGCCAGACCTGCCGGCCGGCGACGCCGGCGCCCATGACGCCGAAGACCACGAGCGTTGAGCTGTAGACGAGGGCACCGCGCCGGTGCGGCCCGTGCAGCGCCGCCACCGCAAAAACCGCCATCATCGCCGTGAATGCGACGCGTTGGAGTATGCACAACGGACACGGCTCCTGGTGCTCGACGTATTGCAGGTAGAGCGCAAAAGCCATCAGTAATGCGCAGACCAGGAAACCGATCGCGTATCCGGTTCGGGATGTCATGAGGTGAAGAGCTTCATAGGTAGGCGAGCAGGCGCCCGCACGAGAGTACACCGAACCACAGGAGCAGCGACGCCGATGCGTGCAGGCGCGCCATGGGCGGGGGCACCGCTTCGCGGTCCCATCGCGCAACGGAGCGGTACACGCCCGTGTGAAAAAGTCCTGCGTTGACGCCGGCGAGAAGGATGAGCAGCAGTTTCAACTGAAACGCGCGATTCGTCAGGAAATCCGAAGCGTGCGCCGAGAACATCAGCAGCCCCGTCGGCACGATGAGCGCGAACGCCCCTATCGTCCACGGCACGATGTGTCGGGTGAGCGTGCTCACGGGCAGGCTGCGGGACAAGCCCAGGAGCCGCAAGTCCAGAACCACAATCGATCCCACCAGCACGACGAAGCCCGCGATGTGCGCGATCTCGACCAGCGGATAAAGCCACAACTCGTGCCGCATCGCGACCGCGAGCGGCAGCGACTCGATGAAGCCGAGCGGACTGGCGGAGGCCGCCTGCATCAGCGCAGCTCGACAGTCTTGCCCCCGATCGTGATTCGCTCCGCGCGCATTTCCTCAGGCTTGCTGCGATTGGCATAGCCGACGACTTCCGCTTTGGCGCCGGCTTTCAGATCCGTGGCAGGCAGCCCCCGCGCGCTCATACGCGACGGCGGCGCCAGTACGACCAGCCAGGTTTTGCCGGCCGACTCGAGCTGCATGTGACCGTGCGGATGTTCGTAACCCGAATCCTTGATGACACCGGCGACTTTGAGCGCGTTCGTGCTGTCGTATTCGCTCCAGCCGTGATGCGCGTGTGCTGCGCCTGCGGCGAGCAACACCACGAGCGGAATAAATCTGGAAAGCGATGTGTTCATGTGAGGGTCCTTCCCGGTTGCTGCAGCATCCCTGATAACATGGATTATTCTACCCTCTCCCGTGAACCTGGAGCCGTTGCGCTGCCACGCTCGGGATGCGCCGTAGCCATCGAACCCCGCGATTTAACCTATGAACGATCCATGATCGAGATCAGCGACCAGATTGCACTCGACGAAGCCGAACTCGAGGAGCGCTTCGTGCGGGCATCGGGCCCCGGCGGACAAAACGTCAACAAGGTGGCGACCGCCGTGCAGCTGCGCTTCGACGCCGCGCACTCGCCCTCGTTGACGCAGGCGGTCCGCACGCGACTGCTGCGCCTGGCCGGCACGCGCGCGACCGCCAGCGGCTTCATCGTCATCAATGCCGATCGGTTCCGTTCCCAGAGCCGGAATCGCGCCGATGCGCTGGCACGACTCGTCGAACTGATCCGCAAGGCGGCACGGCCGGTCAAGCCGCGACGCGCCACGAAGCCGACGCGCGCATCGCGCGAGCGCCGGCTGGAGGAGAAGAAACGCCGCGGCAATGAAAAGCGTACGCGGGGGGCGCGGCCCACCGCCGCCGAATAGCAAACATGCGCGCACGCCGCCGACTGTTGCCCGGGTGAGCGGCGGGACTTCATGGCCGCCCGATTTTCCTTCCCCACCGCCACCGCATCGATGCACCAACCTGCACTGACATATACCCGCACGGCGATAAGCCTGCACTGGATCATATTCATCCTGGTGTGCTGCGGGTGGGCGCTCGGCCAATACATGACGGGTCTCCAGTTCTCGCCGCAAAAGCTGCGCTATGTGTCGTGGCACAAGTGGCTGGGCGTCACGGTGTTCGCGCTCGCCCTGGCTCGCCTCGCGTGGCGCCTGCGCCGCCCACCTCCGGCCCTTCCCGCGATGAGCGCGCTACAGCGCCGGGCTGCCACCGCGATGCACGCTCTGCTCTACGCGCTTCTTCTCGTCATCCCGCTCACCGGCTGGCTTTTCAGCTCCGCCTCGGGTGTTCCCACCGTATACTTCGGCGCAATCCAGCTCCCCGACCTGTTGCACAAAGACAAAGCGGTTGCAGACGTGCTCAAGCAGGTGCACTCGGCTCTGAACTGGACGCTGCTCGTCTTCGTCAGCGGGCATGCGCTCTTTGCGCTGAAGCATCATTTCGTCGACCGTGACAGGTTGCTTGCACGCATGATTCCTTTCCTCAATCCTTCTACGCGGTGATTCATGGTCAAAAGTGCACTCATCGTTCTTTGCGCCCACGCGCAGTATCCCGGTGTGGCTGCCGCCCAGGCGATCGACCCCGCCCGCAGCCAGATCAGCGTGCAATCACGGCAGATGAATGTGCCGGTGGAAGCGCCGTTCAGGAAGTTTGCGGCCCAGGTGAGCTTCGATCCGGGGAAGCCCGACGCCTCGACGGCGCGGGTCGAGATCGATCTGAACAGCTTCGACATCGGCGACGCGGAAATGAACGACAGCGTGAAGGATCGCAACTGGTTCGATGCGAAGAACCATCCGACTGCGCGCTTCGTGTCCTCGTCGATCAGAGCGCTCGGCGGCGGCCGCTACGAGGCGCGCGGCCCGCTCACGATCAAAGGCCGGACTCTGGACGTAACCGCACCTTTTGTCGTGAAGGCGAGCGGCGGCGACCGGATTTACGAAGGTGCTTTTCCCATAAGCCGTCTGCAGTACAACGTGGGCGACGGCGTGTGGCGCGACACCAGCGTCGTTGCCGATGAAGTGCAGATCAGATTCAGGCTGTATCAGCCCGCGCCAAAACCCGCCGGAAAATAAGCCGTCAAAATAGAGGAGACATCGAATGAGAGTGATCATCGCACTGGTAGCTGGGCTTGTGTTCTCGACATCGGCGCTCGCCGCCGACGTCTATGTCAGCGATCCGCCGCACACCATGGCTTACTTCCAGACGGGGCATCTGGGTATCTCGTGGATCCACGGTCGATTCAGGGACGTCGATGCAAAGATCACACTCGACCGTCCCGCCAAACAAGGCAGTATCGAAGCCGTCATCAAGACGGCAACGGTGGACACCGGCTTCGAGGCCCGCGACAAGCACGTGCGCAGTCCCGACTACCTCGACGTCGAGCAGTTTCCGACAATGACGTTCAAATCGAACAAGCTGAAATTCGACGGCGACCGGCTGGTCGGCGCCGAAGGCGAGCTTACGCTGTACGGGATGACCCGCCCGGTGACGCTCGAAGTACCGCGGTTTCGCTGTGTCGTTCACCCGAGCAACAAACGCGAAGTCTGCGGTGCGGAGGTGCGCACCGCGATCAAGCGCTCGGAGTGGGGTATCAAGCGCGGCGCGGCGGCGCCGATGGGCGATGAAGTGCACATCACCATCCAGATCGAAGCCTACAAGCAATCCTGAACGTCCGTCTCACGCCCCACCGCTAAAAAGGAAAGGAGGTGTCGTCACTGGCGAGCCGAGCGCAGCGAGCCTTCCTCAGGCGCGTTTGGACGACATCCGGATCAGCGTGACGTAATCGGTTTTCCCGCTGCCGAGCAGGGGCAGCGACGCCACTTTGACGATGCGCCGCGCGACGGCCAGCTCCTGGGCGCCGATCTGGCGCGCCGCCTTGACGAGCATCATGCGATCGAGCCGCGGATCGGTGGTGAACAGCACGGTGCTCTCGCCGCTGCCGCTGATCTGCTCGACCGTCGCGGCGTGCTTGTGCTCGCCCGACGCGGCATACGCGATGCGCTCAACGAGCTCGAGCGAAACCATTTCGCCGGCGATTTTTGCGAAGCGTTTCACGCGACCGAGGATCGTGACGTAACCGTCCTCGTCGATATCGACGACATCCCCGGTGCTGTACCAACCGACGCCGATTTCCGAACGGGGCGGGTGCAGGACGCCCGGCTGCTCGAAGACGTAGTAGCCCGACATCAGTTGAGGGCTGCGCACGTGTAACGCCCCCCCGCGTTCGATGCCGCTCACCGGGACGATGCGCGATTCGGTCCGTGGAAGAAAACGGCCCACGCTGCCCTCGCGATATTCGAGCGGGGTGTTCAGCGCGAGAGTCGGCCCGCATTCGGTGGCGCCGTAGCCTTCCATGATCCGCAAGCCGAACTTACGCGCCCAAAGCGTCTCCACATCCGGGTTGAGCTTTTCACCGCCCGATATGACGACGCGCACGCGGTAGAAGTCATACTCGTGTGCCTGTCTCGCGTAATGGCCCAGAAAAGTGCTCGTGCCGAAAAGAAACGTACAGTCGCGCGTATATGCATACTCCGGAATCAGCCGGTAATGGAGCGGCGTCGTGTAGAGGAAAAGCTTGGTGCCCGACAGGAGCGGCATCAACGTGCACGCGGTGAGGCCGTAGGTGTGGTACATCGGCAGCGCATTGAGATACTTGTCATCGGGTCCGAAAGCGATGACGGCGCGCATTTGCGCCATGTTTGCGAGCATCGCGTCGTGCGAGATCGCGACGCCTTTCGGCCGCCCTTCGGACCCCGAAGTGAAAAGGACGATGGCCACCGCCTGTGGATCCTGATGAGGTACGGCTGAACGCGGCCACGCCATCGCGCGAAGTATCCATAACTTGTCCGCGAGCCCGAGCCTCGCGCGCAGGTCCTCCAGGTACACGAGGTCTATACCGTGCAACGCCCTGACGCTCGACTCCAGCCGGGCGACCTCTATGAAGCGGCGTGACGTGAGGACGGTTTTAATACCGGCCGCGACGCACGCCGAGTTCATCGCTTCGGGCCCGGCGCTGTAATTGAGCATTGCCGCGACCCGGCGCATGCCCGTCAGACCGAACACGAGCGCCACGGTGGTTGCCAGGTTGGGCAGCATGACGCCGACGGTCTCGCCGGGCTTGCTCACCAAGGCCGTGAGGCGGGCGAGCGCGAGTGTCGTCCTGAGCAGCGTCCCATACGATTCGGGTACGAGCCGCGCGTCCTCGATGATGACAGTCGAGCGCCCGTGCAGGCGCACCGCGTCGAGAAAGCCCTCGAACAATGTCTGACGCCGACGCGCGTCGAACCGCATGGCCTGCATGATCTTCAGCATCTCGTCAGCCAGACGCCGCCTGCGCGCCTGGGCGGGCAGCGCCGGAAGCGTCACGGGTGGCAGCACGGTCAGGACGACCCGCGGAAACCAGCGCTTCGGGTGAGTGCCGCCGATTTTGGAAAAGCGGGAGTGGAGCGTGCCTGAAATATGCACCGGCACGATGCGCGCGTCCGAGCGGGCCGCAATGATCCCCGCCGAATCGTAGACTTTCATGACCGCGCCGGTCAGGGACACCCGGCCCTGGGGGAAGATCGCGACGATCTCACCGTGCTTCACCTGCCTGATGAGGCGCTTCAGCGCCAGCGGGGCCGCCGAATCGAGCACGACAAACCGTATCGCCCGCCCGAACAGGCGCACGAGCGGATGACGCAGCGCTTCCGGCGACGCCACGATGGTCGGATTGCCGGGCAGGAATAACCCGAGCAGCACGCCATCGAATAGCGAATCGTGATTCGCAACGACGAGCCGCCGGCCGTTTTCGAGGCCCGCGAGATCGCCTTCCAGTCGCACCCGCAGTAGCGCGCGCAACAGCAAGCGCAGAAGCGTGCGTATCACTTGAAGTATCGCGTTTAAGTAACTGAGTTTTTGTCGGTCCCTTTTAGCCGCTCCCGCAAGGCGAGTCAAACCCCGGTCCAGCCGGCGTTTCTGCCGTCCCAAGGACGCGCCCAAAGAATCTTTTTGTCTTCTTTGCGGCACAGCAGCGATAAAGAGCGGTGTTACCACCTGTATCTAAAGCAAAAAACGGAAATCTATCAATTTGTTAGATTTGCTTTTTAGAAACCGGTGGATTTTAATCTTCGTGACGCAGTTAACGAATTGCACCTAATACCCGCCCCCAACCAGCCGCCCCTGGAGACAGAACATGGAAATGCGCATCCCCGCCGCCATCCTCGAAGCCCGCCAGCACCCCGCCAGTGTCATCCCCAGTGAGACCGGGGTCGATTTCAGTTTCTCGCCCCAACTGACGGCGCGCTTCGACAAGGGGACGCGGGCGATGTGGTCGCGCTGGACGGCAGACCCCCGACCGTGCTTCAACCCGAGCCTGCTGGCGGACATTCGGGCGTATTACGCATTTCTCTCGCAAAACGACGGCCAGGTCCATTGCGACGGGGAGGACCATCCACTGGAGTACGTCGTGCTCGCCTCAGGCATGCCGGGGGTGTTCAATCTGGGTGGGGACCTGGATTTGTTCAAGCAGCTCATCGGCACGCAGGACCGGGCGGGCCTGCTGCGCTATGGACGCGCGTGTATCGACGTGCTGTATCGCAACTACATCGCACACGAGCTTTCGGGGGTGACGACGGTCTCGCTGGTCCAGGGCGAGTGCCTGGGCGGCGGTTTCGAAGCGGCGCTGTCGTCCGATGTCATCGTGGCGGAGAAAAGCGCGCGGTTCGGATTTCCCGAGATCCTTTTCAACCTCTTCCCGGGTATGGGGGCGTACTCGTTCCTCGATCGCAAGGTCGGCCAGAAACTTGCCGAGGAGATCATCACCAGCGGCAAGATCTATACCGCCGAGGAGATGCACGCACTCGGGGTGGTCGACGCCGTGGCGGAAGACGGTCAGGGGGAAACGGAAGTGAACGCGCTGATCAAGCGCCGCGCGCGCATGCGCAACGGTCTTTCCGCACTCGCGGCCACGCGTCGCCGGGTGCATTCGATCACGTTCGAAGAGTTGCTCGACGTGGTGCAGATCTGGGTCGACGCGGCGCTGCGCATCAACCTGCGCGACCTGAAGCTCATGCAGCGCCTCGTTTCCCGCCAGAATGTGCTGAACGAACCCCAGCAGGTACACTAAGCTGAGGCGCTGAGAACGCTGCTGCGACGCGAGTCGCCCGCTTCGCAGCAGTTTGATACACTCTGACGCGCGTCCCTGGGAAAGGGGGCCTGCCACCCGCGCAGGGCCAGGGAAGGCTCCACTGCCGGCGTCAGTTATGGAATACAGCATACAAGAAACTTCCGAGCTGCTGAGTATTCCCATTCAGAAACTGCGGCGCTGGGACGAGCAAGGCGTGCTCGTCGCGCTGCGCACGTCCGGCGGCCACCGCCGCTATTCCAAAGAGCTCATTGATCGCCTCGCGGCGTCAGGCCTGGGCGCGACCGCGGACAAGACTTCCCAGGAGCTCGCAACCGTCAAGCGGGCCCTCGCCGAAAAACGCCGCATCATCCAGCTGCTCCTCGAGAGCGAACACCGCTACCGGGATCTCGTCGAAACGTCCCACGATCTTATCTGGGCGACGGACGCCGAAGGCCGGTTCACCTACCTGAACACGGCTGCTCAGGAAATCTTCGGCCTGCCCCCCGCGGACCTCATCGGGTCGTGTTTTTTCGACTTCGAAGCCGGCCCGGCGCACGTGGCCAACCGCCGCTTTCTGTCGACTTTACGCAGGAGCGGACACGTCAAGAATTACGTGACGCATGTGCTGACCTCCACGGGCGCGAACCGATGGGTGGGCATCAACGCGCGTCTCACACAGGACGACGGCGGCGCGATCCTCGGCATTCGCGGCACCGCGCGGGACATCACCGAGCAGCATCTCGCCGCCCAGCGCATCGAGCACCTGGCCCTGCACGACCCGCTTACCGACCTGCCCAACCGTCACAGTCTGCAAAGCCGGGTCGAAACGGAGCTCGTCGACGGCACCGTAGGCGCCCTGCTTTTCATCGACATCGACCACTTCAAATACGTCAACGACAACTTCGGCCATCGCACCGGCGACCAGCTGATCGTTGGCGTGGGCAGCGTGCTGCGCGAAGTCGTTCGCGAGTGCGGCGGCGAGCTGTACCGGCTCGGTGGCGACGAGTTCGCGATCCATCTGCCCAAGGCGTTGCGCAAACAGGGCAGACAGACCGCGGAGCGCGCGCTCGACGCCATCAGACACTACCGCTTCCAGGTGAGCGAGCTGAAGGTCGTCTCCAACCTTTCGGCGTCCATCGGCATCGCGCTCTATCCATTCCATGGCAGCGATGTTCCCAGCCTGTTTTCGAATGTGGATATCGCCATGTACCAGGCGAAAGAGCTCGGGCGCAATCGCGAAGTGGTGTTCGACCAGGCTTCCGACAACCTGCGCAGTACCCATCGGCGGATACATTGGGCCAAGCGCCTGCGCGACGCGCTGGACGAGGACCGGATTTGCCTCTTCGCACAGCCCGTGGTGCGGCTGCGCGACCTGAAATCCATGCACCACGAGGTGCTCGTGCGCCTGAAGGACGACCAGGGCGCATTCATCCTGCCATCCACCTTCATCGAGCTCGCGGAATCCTTGTCGCTGGTTCAGGAAATCGATCTCCAGGTGGTCGAGAAGCTCCTGGCCTTCATGCGGCAGCACAACCAGCTGGGCAAGAAGCTGCGCTACTTCGTGAATCTATCGCGGGTGTCGATTGCCGACCCGCACTGGATCAAGCGCCTCGTATCGCTGCTGAACGGCAGTGGAATCGATCCGAGCCAGCTCGTGTTCGAAATCACCGAAACCGCCGCGATGTCGGAGATCGACGTCACCCTCAAGTTCATCAGTCAGTTGAAGGAAATGGGTTGCCGGTTCGCGCTCGACGACTTCGGAGCGGGTTTCAGCTCGTTCTACTATCTGAAGCGCTTCGAGGTCGACTACCTGAAAATCGACGGCAGCTTCATTCGGGACCTCGCAACCGACGAAGGCAGCCGCCTGTTCGTGCGTGCGCTCAACGACGTGGCGCGCGGCCTGTCCAAGCAGGTCGTTGCCGAATGGGTGGAGTCCCCCGAAGTCCTCAAGCTGCTTCAGGGCATGGGCGCTCAGTACGGGCAGGGATTCATGTTTCGCAAGCCGATGCCGATCGAGGATACCGTGCAGATCGCAACAGCGCGCCTGGTCAGGGCTAAAGCCACCGGCACCTAGCGCGCCGCGCGCGGTGTCGCGTGCCCCAGTGTTTCGCGTCACTACGCATCGCTCAGCGTTCGTCGCTGAACGCTCCATCGCCCGGCCGCATCATCCACGTCCACTTAGCTGCGTCCACGCACCTACGTCCACTCGCCTCGACTGAGCTTGTCCGCCCACATGAGGCCGGTGATCGCCTTGGCCTCCGTGATACGCCCCTGCCGCACCCACTCGAGCGCTTCGTCGATCGTCAGGGGAAATACTTCCAGGAACTCGTCCTCGTCGAGCGAGCGTCCGACGTGAGTGAGATCGCGCGCAAGATAGAGCTCGATGTGTTCGTCGGCGAACCCTATGCACGGATGCAGGGTGCCCAGATGCCGCCATTGCGCGGCCACATAGCCGCACTCCTCCCTCAGCTCGCGCTGCGCCGTCTGCTGCGGTTCTTCGCCGGGATCGATCTTGCCTGCCGGCAGCTCGATGAAGTGCCGGCGCAGGGGGTAGCGGAACTGGCGCTCGAAGAGCAGCGTGCGCTCGTCGAGGTAGGCCAACACGGTCACGGCCCCGGGATGTTCGATGTATTCCCGCTTCGATAGCTTCCCGTTGGGCAGACGCACGGTATCCATCCGCACATGTAGCAGCGAGCCGTCGAATACCTTTTGCGTATCCACCGTCGTTTCAGTGAAATCAGCTTCGTCGATACTGCTCATGCAATCGCACTCCGTTTCAGGGACCGCGGCGGCGCCACAGGTTCCGGTAGAGAAACCCCGGGTAGGCGAACACGAGGAACAGGCACACCGTCGTCGCATAGAACTCCCAGCGTTGGGGGTGCACGGGACCGAGACGGCTTTCCATGAGATAGGCGACGGCGCCGGTGAGGAAGTAGTACACGACGAGCTCGGCCAGCCGCCACACCACACTCTTCTCGCCTGACCGCAACGGCCAGACCAGGAATACACGCTCGCTGAGGAACGGCAGGTTCGCCAGAACCACGGCGAGCAGGAGCAGTGCCGCCACGGTCCAGTTCAACGGATGTCTCCTGAAAAAGCGCCGATCAAATCGATGTATCCCGCCAAAGCTTCGTTGACCAGTGAGGAACGCGACAGGGGGCGGGCCGCCCCGGCCGAAAGTGCTAGAGCGACGCTTGTATCGAGTACAGGCACAAGGCCATCAGCGGCTGCGGCACGATGCCGAAAAACAGCACGGCGGCGCCATTCAGGCTCAGGAGGACTTTGACGTCGGCGCTGGGCACGAGCGGCGTCGTATCGTCAGGCGCATCGAAATACATGAGCTTGACCAGCCGCAGGTAGTAAAACGCACCCACGACTGAAAACACCACGGCAACGATGGCCACAGCCAGGAAACCTGCATTCAGCAGGGACTGCAGCACGGCGAGCTTGGCGTAGAAACCCACGGTCGGCGGTATGCCGACCATGGAGAACATGATCAGGAGCATCAGGAACGCGAACCAGGGGCTGCGCTGGTTCAGTCCCTTGAAGTCGACGAGGTTCTCGGCTTCGAAGCCATTGCGCGAGAGCAGCAGCATCATGCCGAAAGCCCCGAGGGTCGTCAGGACGTAAACGACGATGTAGAACATCCCCGCGCTGAAACCGTTCTCGTCCCCCGCGAGCACGCCCAGCAGCACGAAGCCCATGTGCGAGATCGTCGAATACGCCAGCATGCGCTTCAGGTTGGTCTGAACGATCGCCGTGATATTGCCGATGACGAGCGAAAGCACGGCCATCACCATCAGCATCTGCTGCCATTCCACGACGAGTTGCTCGGCCCCCAGCCCCTGCGCGAGCAGCCTGATGATCAGGGCAAAGCCCGCGATCTTCGGCGCGGTGCTGACGAAAAGCGTGACGGCATTGGGCGCCCCCTGATAGACGTCGGGCACCCACATGTGGAACGGGACCACACCGAGCTCGAAACCGATACCCGCCACGACGAACACCAGGCCGAAAATCAGGATGGGGCCGATCACCGAGCCTTCGGCGATCAACCGCGCGAGCTCGGTGATCTCGAGCGTGCCGGTCGCCCCGTAAATCATCGACATGCCGTAAAGCAGCATGCCCGAGGCGAGCGCGCCCAGCACGAAGTACTTCATCGCGGCCTCGGTCGCGCTCGCCGAATCGCGTTGCAGGGCAACCAGCGAATACAGGGAAAGCATCATCAGCTCGAGGCCCAGATAGAGGACGAGCAGATGGTTCGCCGAGATCATGATCATCATCCCGAGCGTCGCGAAAAGAATCAGGGCGAAGAACTCCCCCCGAAACATCCCGCGGGCCGCGATGTACGCCCTGGAGTATGCGAGCACGAACATGACGGTGACGCAAACCAGCAGCTTGAGCACGTCCGACATGAGGTCGTCGACGAACATCCCGCTGAAGGTATAGACCGGCTCGCGCGTCGACCACACCCAGGTCAGGGCGATGGTTCCGAGTAGCGCCGCCTGCGTCAGCCCGTACGTGACGATCCGGTTCTCCTCCTTCACGAACAGGTCTGCGATGAGGATCACGCACACCGCGAGCAACAGGAAAAGCTCGGGGTAAGCGGGCCAGAGAGGCTGGATGAACTCCATTTGGGTCTGTTCCGTCAGGGCGCGGGTATCTTGCTCTGCATGACGCGGGCGATCAGCTCGTCCACGGACACGTGCAGCACTTCAGTGAAAGGCGCGGGATAGAGGCCCATCCACAGCACCGCGATGGCCAGCAGGGCAAGAATGAGGAATTCGCGCAGATTGATGTCCTGCAGCTGCGCCACGTGGTCATTGGCGACGGCGCCGAAAATCACTCGTTTGTACATCCAGAGCGTATAGGCGGCGCCGAAGATGAGGGTCGTCGCCGCGGCGAACGCATACCAGAAGTTGGCCCTGATCGCGCCCAGGATGACCATGAATTCACCGACGAATCCCGCCGTGCCGGGAAGGCCCGCGTTCGCCATTGCGAACAGCATGAAGAAAGCGGCGAACACGGGCATGCGGTTGACCACACCGCCGTAATCCGCGATCTGTCGCGAATGCATACGGTCGTAGAGCACCCCCACGCACAGGAATAGCGCACCCGACACGAACCCGTGCGAGATCATCTGAATCACCGCGCCTTCGATGCCCAGCGGATTGAACACGAAGATCCCCAGCGTGACGAATCCCATGTGCGAGATCGACGAGTACGCGATCAGCTTCTTCATGTCGGACTGGACCAGCGCGACCAGACCGATGTACACGACGGCGATGAGCGACAGCGCGATCACGAACCCCGACAGATACTGACTCGCGTCGGGCGCGATCGGCAGGGAAAGCCGCAGGAAACCGTAGCCGCCGAGTTTCAGCATGATGGCGGCCAGCACCACCGAGCCGCCCGTCGGCGCTTCCACGTGGGCGTCCGGCAGCCAGGTGTGCACCGGCCACATGGGCACTTTCACGGCGAAAGCCGCGAAGAACGCGAGGAAGATCAGGATCTGCGCGTCGAGCGGCAGGGGCAGCTGATACCAGTCGGCGAGCGCGAAACTGCCGCCCGCAGCGTTATACAGGTAGATGAGCGCGATCAGCGCCAGCACCGAGCCGAGGAACGTATAGAGGAAGAACTTGAGCGAGGCGTAAACGCGATTGGGACCGCCCCAGATTCCGATCACGATGAACATCGGAATCAGCGTCGCCTCGAAGAAGACGTAGAAAAGCAGCCCGTCGAGCGCCGCAAACACGCCGTTCATGAAACCCGAGAGAAACAGGAATGCCGCCATGTACTGCGCAACGCGTTCCTGAATGACCTGCCACCCGGCGATGACGACGATGATCGTCGTGAAGCTGTTGAGCAGTATGAGCAGCAAAGAGATGCCGTCGATGCCGAGGTGGTAGGTGACGTTGAATGCCTCGATCCAGGGCTTGACCTGGACGAACTGGAAGCCCCCGGCAGCCGGGTCGAAACCGGTATACAGCGGAAGCGTCACGATGAAGCCGAGGATTGCGCCAACGAGCGCGACAATGCGCGCGACGCCGGCGTGCCGGTCCGACCCGGTCGTCAGCACGGCAAAACCGGCGACGATCGGCACCCAGATCGCCAGAGAAAGGAGCGACGAACCCTGCATTTATGGAACCTTAAAAACGCTTCTTGTTATCGCCAGTCCACGAAGATCAGCGTGAGCAGCACCAGAACGCCGATGATCATTGTGAACGCGTAGTGATAGATGTAACCCGACTGGAAATAGCGGACGATCGAAGCGGTCCAGCCGATGAATCGCGCGCTGCCGTTGACGAAAAGACCGTCGATCACGCCCACGTCGCCGCCCTTCCACAAACCTGTGCCGACCGCGCGGGCGCCGCCCGCGAACAGCCACGAATAAAGCTCGTCGAAACCGTACTTGCGCTCGAGTATCGCGTGGACGAAGCTGAAGCGGCGCTGGATGACCGCCGGCAGGTCCGGCCGCAGCAGATAAAGATACGCGGCGGTGGCGATGCCTGCGATCGAGAGCCAGAACGGGAGCGTGTACACCGCGTGCGCCATCGCGGGCAGAACGCCGTGAAACTCCTCTGCCATCTTCGCGAGCACATCGTGCCCGGGCAGGGTAAAAATCGCGTTGCCGAAATAACCGCCGAAAAGCACGCTGCCGATCACCCACCCTGCGCCTATCGACGGGATGGCGAGCGCGATGAGCGGGATCGTGACCACCGCCGGAGACTCGTGGGGCTCGTGCGCATGTGCGTCAGCCTTGTGCGCATCGTGAGCGGCATGTTGGTCGTGGACGTGGCCGCCGCCCGCGTGGGGAGCCGGCTCGCGGAAGCGCTCAGGCCCGTGGAAGGTCATGAACATCATCCTGAACGTATAGAGTGCGGTCACGAAGACGCACGCCACGGTGCAAAAATAGGCGAAGCCCGCGCCGGGGAGCTGCGACAGATGCACCGCTTCGATGATCGATTCCTTGGAGAAGAATCCGGCCAGACCGGGTATGCCCGCGCTCGACAGCGCCGCAATCATCATCGTTGCGTAGGTTATCGGCATGTATTTCCGCAAGCCGCCCATGCGCCGCATGTCCTGCTCGTGATGCAGCGCTATGATCACGGAGCCGGCACCGAGGAACAGCACCGCTTTGAAGAACGCATGCGTGACGAGGTGAAACATGCCTGCAGCGTACGCGGACGCGCCGAGGGCAACGGTCATGTAACCCAGTTGCGAGAGCGTCGAATAGGCGACCACCCGCTTGATGTCGTTCTGCACGATCGCCACCAGGGCCATGAACAGCGTCGTGATCGCGCCGATCACGATGACGAACGAAAGCGCCGTCTCGGAGAGCTCGAAGAGCGGCGACATGCGCGCGACCATGAAGATGCCCGCGGTCACCATTGTCGCCGCATGGATCAGGGCGGAAATCGGCGTGGGGCCTTCCATCGAGTCGGGCAGCCAGACATGGAGCGGAAACTGCGCTGACTTGCCCATGGCGCCGATGAACAGCAGGATGCAGATGACCGTCATCAGTGACCAGGCCGTGCCCGGGAAGATCTCGATCGTGTTGGAGGCGAGCTGGCGTGCGTTGGCGAAGACCGCCGCATAGTCGAGCGTGCCGAAATACATGAGCACAAGCGCGATGCCGAGCAGAAATCCGAAATCGCCGACGCGATTGACCAGGAAAGCCTTCAGATTCGCATAGACGGCTGTCGGGCGGGTGTACCAGAAACCGATGAGCAGATACGAGACTAGGCCGACCGCTTCCCAGCCGAAGAAAAGCTGCAGGAAGTTGTTGCTCATGACCAGCATGAGCATCGAGAAGGTGAAGAGCGATATATACGAAAAGAACCGCTGATAGCCCGGATCGTCCGCCATGTAGCCTATGGTGTAGACGTGCACCATGAGGGAGACGAAGGACACCACGACCATCATCGTCGCGGACAG
>JBKJKJ010000085.1:0-4525 GCA_046597455.1 Burkholderiales bacterium | reverse complement strand
TGTTTCAACTGCGGCGCAGTTGTGCGGATCCACTCGTGCAGGCGGAGGTAACCCTCGCGCAGTTGTTGGGCCCAGCCGCCGCTGATGGCCACGTGGACTTCCTTCTGTCGGCCCGATTGCACGAGTCGCGCGGCGATCAGCAGGAACCAGCGTCGGCCGCGTTTGGCTTCGGTATGTTTATGCGGCACGATGAAGCGCACGAAGAGCGTCCAGAGATTATAGACCAGGAGCAGGAGGCGCGCGGCCAGTTCGGTCGTGGCGCGGGACTTCGCGCAAAAGCCGCTGAAGCCCCACTGATTTTTGAGTTCGTCGAACACGTTCTCGGTGTCGGCCCTTTGCCGATACAACTCTTGGATCTGCCAGCCGTTCACCTCGTCCGGCAGATTGGTGACGTAGACCGCGAACTCGTGCTTGTGCTGATCCCAGAACTCCGCGCGGTGCGCGGCGGGCACCACGCCTTGCAGCGTGCGCGTGAAGATCACCCGGCGGGAGCTTTTCCAGCCAGTGAGTTGAATCCGGGACTCGGCGATCTGGCAGGCGCCGAGGGTCGCCGGGCCTTGCCAGTCGCGCTCCTTGAGTTGGTGCAGCGCGGTCCGCACGAGCCGGGTCAGCTTCAGTTTGAAGAGGAACTTCGGTCGCGCGGGCGCGGCCTCGTGCCAGGTCATGATCGCATCATGACCGAAACCGAGGTCCCCGCGGTTGAGTGAAACCTGGCGATCCCCGAGCCAGCGTTCGGCATCCGCCATCGCCTCGTGCCACTGGCTCGCACTCACGGTGTCGCCGGAACGGAAGCGATAGACCGGGCACAGTCGCGTCTTGGCGACGACGGCCAGCAGCGGGTGAAAACTGCGGCGGCCCGGCTTGGTCGGATTGTAGCCGATCTCGGCGCCTTCCTGCTGGCCATACTTCGGCTGCACGGTCGAATCCCAGTCCAGGATGATGGTGTCCGGCAACGCGCCCCACATCGGCTTCGCATGCCGCGCGATCCACTCGGCACCAAGCACCGGATCGACCGACTTGAAGAACCGCCGGACTGTGTCGTCACCGACGACGGCCTTCATGCCGAAAATCTCCGGAATCGTCGGATCTTCGCGCATCCGTTCGATATGGGAGAAGCGCCGACCATCCGTCAGAGCCGTCAACATAAACGACTGCAGCACGTCATAGACTGGAGCGGCATTTGGACTGGTCCGCCGCACCGGACAGTCGGCGGCCAGTTGATCTATCATTCCGATATGCTTGGTATACGCCGCCCACGGCACCAGCCCGCCAAACGGCGTCAGCGCGTCGTTAGTCACCGAAAGTCGCACCCGGCCTCCCGGGGTCGCGAAGCTAAAATCTCCTTCACCCAACGGGTGAATCGCCTCCGTCTTCTTCGTCAGATCCATCCCCTCTCATCTCAGCACTTTCCGTCAGAAGCAAAACTCTCAATCGCGGAATTTAGGTTCATGCGCGCGCTGCTCGGTTATTCTCCGGAGGAATTTGTCGGGAGAAAACTTTGGGAGATCGGGCCGTTCAAAAGCATCGAGGCGAGCAAGACGGTCTTCGCGGAGCTGCAGCTCAAGGACAGCGTGCGCTACGAGAGTCTTTCGCTCGAGCGCAAGGACGGCCGGCGCGTCGAGGCGGAATTTATCAGCAACGCCTACGTCGCCGCCAACCGCCGGCTCATCCAGTGCAACATCCGCGACATCACCGAGCGGCGGCACCTCGAGAAAATGGCGGAGGAGAAAATCGCCGAGCTGGCGCGCTCCAACGCCGAGCTCGCGCAGTTCGGCTACGTGGCGTCGCACGATTTGCAGGAGCCGCTGCGCGCGGTCGCGAGCTGTGTGCAACTCCTCCAGAAGCGCTACGGCGGCAAGCTCGACGCGCGCGCCGACGAGTTCATCGCGCACTCCGTCGCCGGCATCAAGCGGATGGAAACGCTCATCAACGATCTCCTCGCCTACTCGCGCATCGCGAGCCAGGCGCAGCCGCTGGTGCAGACCAACGTCGCGACGGTGCTCACCAACGTGCTCGCCAATCTCGCCGTCGCGATCTCCGAGAGCGGCGCGGTCGTGACGCACGACGCGATGCCGGTGGTCGAAGCGGACCCGACGCAGCTCGCGCAGGTTTTCCAAAATCTCATCGGCAACGCGATTAAGTTTCGTGGCACGATCGCGCCCGTCATTCACGTCAGCGCCGAGCTGCGCGACGGCGAATTAACGCTGTCCGTCACCGACAATGGCATTGGCATCGAGCCCCAGTATTACGAGCGCATCTTCCAGGTGTTTCAACGCCTGCATACGCGCAAAGAATACCAAGGGACCGGCATTGGCCTCGCGGTCTGCAAGAAAATCGTCGAGCGCCACCGCGGGCGCATCTGGATCGAGTCGCAGCCCGGCCAGGGCTCGTCGTTTCGGTTCACGCTGCCCGCTCGGAACAATTAACCATCCCCACCGTGAAAAATAGCATGATCGAGCCTCCGATCGCTGAACCAGATCACATAACCATGCAGACCGTGCCGATCATTGAAGTATTGCTCGTCGAGGACAGCCCCACCGATGCGCTGATCGTGCAGGAGGAGCTAACGCACTCCACGCGGGTCAAATTCGTCGTGACTCATGTCGAGCGTCTCACCGAGGCGTTCGCTCAGCTGAAGTCCCGGCGTTTCGACGTGGCACTGCTCGACCTCAGCCTGCCGGACAGCAGCGGCTATGAGACGTTTGCCCGACTGCGAGAGGCGGCGCCGGATGTCCCCATCGTCTTGTTGTCCGGACTCAACGACGAAGAACTCGCCATCAAGGCGGTCCAAGCGGGCGCCCAAGACTATTTCGTGAAGGGGCATCTGGCGGAACAGATCCTCCCGCGCGCCATCCGCCATGCCATCGAACGCAAACGCGGCGAATCGGCGCTGCGCGAGAGTGAACTGAAGTTTCGCAACGTGCTGCACGCGCTGCCCGCGGCCATCTACACCTGTGACGCTGCCGGTCGTCTCACGCTTTTCAATCAGGCCGCGGCGAAGTTGTGGGGCCGCGAACCGGAGCTGGGCAAAGAACTCTGGTGCGGCTCAGCCAAGCTGCTCGAGCTCGATGGCACGCCGATTCCATTCGAGAAATATCCGATGCTCTTGGCGCTCAAGGAAGGCGGCCCCAACGCCAGTCGAGAGTTAGTGATCGTGCGTCCAGACGGCAGCCGCCGCAACGGGCTGCCGTTCCCCGTCCCGTTGTTCGACTCGGCGGGCGCGGTCACGGGCGGGGTCAACATGATCATCGACATCACCGAGCGGAATCAGGCGGAGATGGAACGCGAGCGCTTCTTCGAGCTTTCACACGATTTGCTCTGCGTCGTCGGGTTCAACGGCTACATCAAACGCGTGAATCCCGCCTTCGAGCGGATCCTCGGTTTCACGGTGGCCGAAATGCTGGCGCAGCCATTGGTCGAGTTTCTCCATCCCGACGATCGCACGTCGGCCACCACGGAGATCGCGAAACTCGAGCGCGACGCGACGACGACCAACATTGAAAATCGCTACCGCTGCAAGGACGGCAGTTGCCGCTGGTTTTCGTGGACGGCCGCGCCTTATCCGGCGGACGACACACTTTACGCCGTGGGCCGCGACATCACGGAGCGCAAGCGGGCCGATGAGACCCTGCGCGCGAGCGAGGGACGCTTCCGGCGCTACTTCGAACTCGGCCTGATCGGCATGGCGATCACGTCGCCGACCAAAAGATTAACCGAAATCAATGACAAGGCCTGCGACATCCTCGGCTATGATCGTGACGAGTTGCTGCGGAAATCCTGGCCGGAACTCACCCACCCTGACGACCGCACCGCGGCGGCCGCCAATTTCGACCGCGTGTTGTCCGGAGAGGTCGACGGATATACCATGGAAAAACGGCTGGTCCGCAAAGGGGGCCAATTCGTCGATACCCTGATGGCGTTGAAATGCGTGCGCCGCCCGGACGGCGTGGTCAATTATTTCGTGTCGTTGCTCCAGGACATCACGGAGCGCAAGCGCGCCGACGGGGCGCTGCGCGCGAGCCAGGAACGCTTCCGCCAAGTCGTGGAGGGAATTCGGGAGGTTTTTTGGATGATCGATGTCGCGGCGAACCGGTTCATCTATGTGAGCCCCGCTTACGATGAGATTTGGGGCCAGCCGCCGACCCGGCTTTTCCAATCCCGCGATCACTTCGTGGAGGACATTCATCCCGAGGACCGGGCGCGCTATCTCGCAGCCGTCCGCGGCAAAAACACGACGGAAACCTTCGACGAAATTTTCCGCATTGTTCGACCCGACGGCAAGCTGCGTTGGATTCGAATCCGGGCGTTCCCGGTGCGCAATGCGGCGGGCGAGATTTATCGCATCACCGGTGTGGCGGACGACATCACCGAGCGGAAAAAATTCGAGGAGCAATCGCTCCGCGCGCAACGGCTGGAGAGCATCGGCATGCTCGCGGCCGGCATCACGCACGATCTCAACAACGTCCTCGCGCCGATCGGCATGGCGGCGACGCTCCTCCGGAGCCGCCTCACCTTGAGCAGCGAC
>JBKJKJ010000259.1:0-3558 GCA_046597455.1 Burkholderiales bacterium | reverse complement strand
GGCGCGGGCATGACCGGAACGGGTATCCACATACTCGACGCGTTCGTGAACGTCGCAGGCCCGGTCGACGAAGTGCAGGCTCAGTTCATATCGAGCAAGCCCGACCCGGACCCGCGCGATACGATTTCAGTACTTTTTCGTTTCGCCAACGGCATCAGCGGATTGCTGGGTGCCGTTCGCGCTTCGCCTTTTTACTGGCGCGTGCACGTATTCGGGGACCAAGGGTCGGTCGAGGCGCTCGGCGAAACGCAGCTCGTAGTGAGACTCAGCGGTGGGAAGACGGAAGTGCAGAATTTCGCGCCTCGCGACTCCTTGCTCGCCGAGTTCGAAGCTTTCGCCGACGCTGTTTCGGGCCGGGCCCCCTACCCCATTACGCCCGCCGAGATGGTCGACACGATAGGCGCGTTCGAAGCCATCACCCGTTCGCTCGACAGACGAACGCCGGTTCGCGTCGCAGATTTATGAAAAAGGGCACCGCGAGGTGCCCTTTTTTCGTTTGATGCCGAATCGGCTGCGCCGCAAGCGGCGCCCGATCAGCTGACCGCTTTCTCGAGCTCCTTGCGCTTGGCTTCCATCTCGCTCGGCAAACGGCTTTTCAATGTATCGAAGAGCGTGCTGTGGTCCTGCACTTCGTCGCGCCACGCCTTCGGGTCGACCCTCGCGAGCTTCTCGTAGGTCTCGCGGCTGATGTCGAGACCGGCCCAGTCGAGGTCCTCGTACCGCGGCATGCGCCCGATCGGTGTGTCGATTGCACCGGCCTTGCCCTCGCAGCGTTCGATGATCCACTTCAGCACGCGCATGTTCTCGCCGAAGCCTGGCCACATGAATTTGCCGTTCTCATCGCGACGGAACCAGTTGACGCTGAAAATTTTCGGCGCGGGCTTCAACGTGCGGCCGAGTCCGAGCCAGTGCTTGAAGTAATCGCCGAAGTGATAGCCGCAGAACGGCAGCATCGCGAACGGGTCACGGCGTACCACACCGACTTTGCCGACGATCGCCGCCGTGGTCTCGGACGCCATCGTGGCTGCCATGTACACACCATGCGTCCAGTCGTAGGCCTCCGCTACCAGCGGCACCGTGGTGGTGCGGCGCCCCCCGAAAAGGAACGCGCTGATGGGGACACCGTCCGGATTGTCCCAGTCCTGATCGAGCGAGGGGAGCTGTTCGGAGGCGACGGTAAAGCGCGCATTGGGGTGGGCCGCCGGTTTCCCGCTTTCCGGGGTCCACGGATGGCCTTGCCAGTCGATGAGATCCTTCGGCGGCTCTTTCGTGAGGCCTTCCCACCACACGTCGCCGTCCGCCGTCATCGCGACGTTCGTGAAGATGGTGTTCTTGTCCAGCGCCGCCAGGCAGTTGGGATTGGTCGCGTTCGACGTACCGGGTGCGACGCCGAATGCGCCGGCTTCAGGGTTGATCGCGTACAGCCGACCGTCCTTGCCCGGTTTGATCCAGGCGATGTCCTCGCCGATCGTCGTCACTTTCCACCCCTGCAGCGCTTTGGGCGGGATCAGCATCGCGAGATTGGTTTTGCCGCATGCGCTCGGGAAAGCCGCGGCAATGTAGTGCTTCTTGCCGCCGGGCGGCTCGATGCCGAGGATCAGCATGTGCTCCGCGAGCCAGCCCTGCTCGCGCGCCATGATCGAGGCGATGCGCAGCGCGAAGCATTTCTTGCCGAGCAACGCATTGCCGCCGTAGCCGCTGCCGAAAGACCAGATCGATTTGTCTTCCGGGAAGTGAACGATGTATTTGCTGTCCTTGTTGCTCGGCCAGCGCACGTCTTTCTGACCGGGGGCAAGGGGCGCGCCGACGGAATGCAGACACGGAACGAAGTAGCCCTTGGGGCCGAGCGTGTCGAGCACCTTGCGCCCGATGCGCGTCATGATGCGCATGCTGACGACCACATACGGCGAATCGGTCAGCTCAACGCCGATATGCGCGATATGCGAGCCGAGCGGCCCCATGCTGAACGGAATCACGTACATCGTGCGCCCGCGCATACAGCCGTCGAACAGCTTGCCGAGCGTCGCCCTCATCTCCGCAGGCTCGACCCAGTTGTTATTGGGGCCTGCATCTTCCTTGTTCGGGCTGCAGACGAATGTGCGGTCTTCCATCCGGGCCACGTCGTCCGGATCCGAGCGCGCGAGAAAGCTTGCGGGCCGCTTCGCCTCGTTCAGCTTGATCATCATCCCGGAGTCGACCATTTCCCGATTCAGCCGGTCGTATTCTTCCTGGGAGCCGTCGCACCAGTAAATCCTGTCGGGTTTGGTGAGCTGTGCGACTTCCGCGACCCAGTCTTTGAGCTTCTGGTTAGTGACGTATGCCGGGAACTCGATGGCAGGTGCAACGTGAGCCGCTGCGGCGGTCTGATTCATAAGACGTTCCTCATTCTTCTCGCCACGCTGGCGTTGGCGTAAAAAAGCAACGGCAAAGCAGACCGGGGAAAGGCCTGCTCTGCCGGGGGGCGTTAATTTTACCCCAATTCCACCAGGCAGGAAGCGACGAGCCGCGTGCACGATATCCGCATCGGGCCGGAAAAAGGTCCTGGGGTTCGGCGCCCGAAGGTGGGCGAAGACGCGGGTTTGAGACGAACCCGTATACCGGCAGCGCCGCCAGCATGGACGTTCCGGCACGTAACTCATACGTGATGGCCGTGGTAACGCCCGAGAATGAAAGGGCCGGGGAGCGGCAGAGGTGACCAGCCGACTCAAGTCAACAGCCAAGGCCCGCCAAGCGGCCTGTGTCTTGCATCTAACCGTTTCTACAGTGGCCATGCCGGCGCAGCCGGCCCGCTGATACCTACGGAGGATGCCATGCACAGGCGACCGATTTCGCTTTTCGCAGCCGTGACCCTCGCTGCGTTTTCCATGAACACGTTTGGCGCGGACCCGACCGAGCGCACCAGCATGCCGGAATATTGCGCCAATCGAGACGTCAGCTGTGTGTTGCCCGACAACGCACCGGCGCGGGTCATCAGCGGATCTCGTGCTGTGCCACAGCAGCCGGTCACGACGATCCAGACGGCGCCGGCGACCGCGGGGTTCACCGTACCCGGAACCGCTGCGACCACGTCGACGGTCGTGAATTCGCCCGCCACCGGAACGGGCATCGGGGCCGCGGGCGGCGCCGCTACGTCAGCCATCGGCGCGAGCTCGGGAACGACGGGCAGCGGCTCTACGTCAGGCTCGACCTCGAGCGGAGCGAGCTTCGGCGGGGGTAGCGGCACGAGCGGCAGCGGGGGTTTGGGGCGCGGGCGTTAGGGCGCAACGATTTCGCCAGCGCCGTGTAACCGGGCGTTGAAACCGGCTGTCTCCAGCGCCGCGAGGATTTCTCGAACGTGCGCCTGATTGCGCGTCTGAACGACGAATTCGACTTCGGCAGTCTGCACCGGGAGCTGCGTGAAGGTGCGTTGATGGTGCACCTCTTCGATATTTGCGCCCAGGCTCGCCAGCCTCGACGTAACCTGGGCTAGAGAGCCCGGCAGATCCCGCAGCTCCACCGTGATCCTCGCCAGACGTCCCGACCGGGCAAGGCCTCGCTCCATGATGAAGGCCAGCGTCA
>JBKJKJ010000247.1:0-6777 GCA_046597455.1 Burkholderiales bacterium | reverse complement strand
CTCGTCGTGGGCCTGGGCCGCGGCACGGCGTACAACGTCTACGACTATCAGGGCTATGGCATCGACCCTGCCGAAGCGTACGACAGGCTCGTGGAATCCGAAGAAATCATGATCAAGGCCTGGACCACCGAGAACTACCGCCACAAAGGCAAGTACTGGGACATCCGACTGCCCAGGCTGCGCCCTCAGCCTTACACCAAACCGCATCCGCCGATCGTGCGCGCGTGCTCGGGAGAAGAAGCGATGCTCGGCATGGCGCGCGAAGGGCGCCCCTTCCTCATGAACATCCAGACCAACGAAGTCACCCGGCAGCGCATGGATCTGTATCGCAAGACGATGCGCGAATCCGGCCACGATGAGCAGACGGTGACGCGCTGCGTGGACGATACCTGGATCTGGCGCAACATCTTCGTGGCGGAAACGGATGCCGAAGCCCAACGCCTTGCGTTACCGGCGTTCGAGGCGCAGCAGGCATTTCGCAAAGCCATGCGCGAAAAGGTTTACGAAGAGCAGGGTCTGTTGCTGAAGAAGGAGACGGCGACGCCGGCTCGCGATCAAGTGCAGCACTCGATCATCTGCGGCTCGCCTGACACGGTTGCGGAGGAAATCGCAAAAATAGACGACATCGGCGTCGGCGGCTTGCTGATGGTTTTCCGCATCGGCCATATGCCCTACGACGTGGCGGAAAACAGCATCCGCCTGTTCATGAGCAAAGTCGCGCCGCAGTTCAAGAAAGCCGGCAAGGCAGCACTGGCAACCGCCTGAAGCACGCTTCGCTTGGCGTGCGCCGGATGCGGCGCGCGCCAACGAGGCATCCTACACACCTCTACTTCGACCTGGCGTTCGGCGCCGCGCCCGCCGTCGGCTCAGTGCCTGGTCATATTCCCTGGAGGGTCCGTAAAAAGTGTCCCGGGGCTGCAAAAACAGCCGATCAAACCGGATACAGCGCGCCCCAACGTGGCTCCTCCACTTCGGCCCGGGCCGGGCGCCACTCCCGCAATCGGCCCCGTGCCTGGTCATCTTCCGACGCGGGCACGCGTAGTGCTCTAGAGGCTGCACCAAGCAGCCCATCAATCGTCGTCGCGGACCGGTTCCGGGTCGACCCATACCGGAGCCCCCCGCATGTCCGAATCGTCGAAGACGCTCCAGAGTGGGGCGCGTCGCAGGTTTTTGCGCAGCAGTGCTGCGAGCGGCGCATCGATCGGCCTGCTCGTTGGCGGTGTCCAGGTCGACGCCCAGTCCGCGACAACGACCCAGCCCGGCGGTACTATCACCGCCGGCACGCACCCGACGATCAGGCTGTCGGTCAACGGCACGCAGCGCACCCTGACGGTGGAGCCGCGAACGACCCTGGTAGAGGCTTTGCGCGACACGCTGGGCCTGACCGGAACGAAAATCGGCTGCAATCACGGTCAATGCGGGGCCTGCACGGTGCTGGTTGACGGGCGCAGGACGAATTCGTGCCTGACGCTCGCGGTCGCCGCCGACGGAGCCAAAATCGTGACGATCGAAGGGTTGGCCGGCGCCAATGGCTCGCCGCATCCGATGCAACAGGCCTTCGCCGAGAAGGACGCCTTCCAGTGCGGGTATTGCACGCCGGGCCAGATCATGTCGGCGGTCGCTTGCATCGATGAAGGCCGCGCCGGCTCCGCCGCCGAGATTCGCGAGTATATGAGCGGTAACCTGTGCCGCTGCGCCGCATACCCAAATATCGTAGCCGCGGTCGAGATGGTCCGCGATGCGAGCAAAGGCGGAACATGATCAACTTCTCGTATCACCGCGCGAAGACGCTGAATGACGCGGTCGCGATGCTCGCTTCGAACGAGGGCTGGCAGGTGCTCGCTGGAGGCACGACGATGATCGATCTGCTCAAGCTCGATGTCGTCGCGCCGGTCGGCCTCGTGGATATCACGGGCATCGCCGAACTGCAGGGCTATCAGGTCGGCGAGCGCAGCTTGCGCTTCGGCGCGCTGGCGCGGATGGCCGATGTCGGCGACGACAAGGCGCTGCGGATGCGGTGCCCGGCGCTGACCGAATCGCTGTGGAAAGCGGCGTCGCCGCAACTGCGCAATTCGGCGCGGCTCGGCGGCAACATCCTGCAGCGCACCCGCTGCGCTTATTTCCGGGATACCTCATACGCCTGTAACAAGCGCCAGCCGGGCGCTGGCTGCGCCGCGCTCGACGGCGGTCACACCGGCTCACACGCACTCCTCGGTGGCTCGACGCACTGTGTCGCGATGTATCCGGGCGATTGGGCGCAGGCGCTGATCGCATTCGACGCAGTTGTCGTGGCGACATCGGCGAAAGGCACACGGCGGATCGCATTCGCTGACCTGCACCGGCTGCCCGGCGACCAGCCCGACCGCGAAACCATCCTCGATCGCGGCGAGATCGTCACCACGATCGAAGTGCCGGTGACCGGCGCGATGAAGGGTTCGCATTATCTGAAGGCGCGCGATCGCGAAAGCTACGCCTTCGCGACCGCATCTGCGGCGGTCGGCATCGAACTCGACGGCGACCTTGTAAAAGACGCGCGGATTGCGCTCGGTGGCGTCGCTGCGAAGCCGTGGCGCGCGAAAGCCGCCGAAGGCGTGCTCAAGGGCAAGCGGTTCTCCGAAGCGCTGGCGCGCGAAGCCGGGCGCGCCGCGTTCAGCGACGCCACACCGCTCGAAGGCTCGGCTTACAAGATCGCCCTCGGCGCCGACGTCGTCGCCGGGGCTTTAATGACTGCGCACCAGCGCGCGAGCAAAGGCTGACCGATGGCTCAGACACTCAATACCGAAGTCACGCGCATCGAGGCGCCGCGCAAGGTCAGCGGCAAGGCACGTTATGCCGCCGATTTCATGCCGGCCGGCATGTTGCACGGCGCGCTCGCCGTGTCATCGATCGCCAAGGGGACATTGACCGGGCTCGACATCGGCGCGGCGCAGGCCGAACCGGGTGTGATCGCCGTCTTCACGCACGAGACACTGCCGCCGTTCAAGACGCCGAAAGGCTTCTACGCCGGCGGCCCGGGAACCGCCAGTTTCTGGCCGATGACCGGCACCGAGATCCGCTACGCAGGCCAGCCGATCGCCTATATCGTTGCAGAGAATGCTGCCGCCGCGCGGCGCGGCGCGGCGCTGGTCAAGGCCGCTTATTCGAAGTCGGCTGCGCGAATCGAGATGGATCGCAGCCAGTCGTTCCTCGCCTCCGGCGACGAGATGAAGGTCAGCAAGGGCGACCTCGCTGCCGGAATGGCCGCCGCGGCAGCCACCGTCGACGAGACTTATACGACGCCATTCCAGCACCACAACGCGATGGAGATGTTCGCGGCGACGGCGCAATGGCGCGGCGATCAGTTGACGCTGTGGATGCCATCGCAATCGGTTCGTACCGCGCGAGCGGGCGTCGCGATCGCATTCGGTCTGCCCGAGACGTCGATCGAGGTGCTTTCGCCGTTCGTCGGTGGTGCCTTCGGCTCGAAGGCCGGGCTGCCACCCTATGCGCTGCTGACGATCGCCGCGGCGCGTGGGGTCGGCGCTCCGGTGCGATTGATGGTGCCGCGTGCCCAGATGTATACCGTCGCCAGCTTTCGTCCCGAGTCGAGCCAGCAGATCCGGCTCGGCGCGACGCGTGACGGGCGTTTGACCGCGTTCGAGCATATCGAGACCGCCCAGACCTCGCAGTTCGATCCGGTCGTCAACCCCGGCACCCACATGACGCGCGCGATGTATGCCTGCCCGAACATCCGCACCGAGCAGCGGCTGGCGCGATCGGATACCAACACGCCGGGTTTCATGCGCGCGCCCAACGAAATGCAGACGTTCTTCGCGCTCGAGTCGGCAATGGACGAGCTGGCGATCAAGCTGGCGATGGATCCGGTGGAGTTGCGCCGCGTAAACGACGCCGTCCGCCATCCGATCGCTGATGTGCCATTCTCTTCGCGCTCGCTGATGGCGTGCTACGACGCAGCGGCAAAAAGCTTTGGCTGGTCGACCCGCAGCGTCGCGCCGCGCTCGATGAGCGACGGCGACTGGCTGGTCGGCTATGGCTGTGCGACCTCGACCTATCCGACCGCGGTCGCACCCTCCGAGGCCCGGGTTCGCATGTATGGCAGCGGCCATGCACTGGTCGAACTCGCGGCGCACGATGTCGGCACTGGAGCCTATACCGTAATGGGGCAGATCGCCGCGGCCAGGCTTGGATTGCCGGTCGCTGCGGTCGAGGTCGTGATGGGCGCTTCGAATCTGCCAATCGCGCCGATTTCGGGCGGCTCAGTGACCTCGGCAAGTGCCGGCTCGGCAGTCCACGTCGCATGCCTGAAGCTCGCCAGCGAAATCGCCCGAATGGTGGCGCGGCTGAAAGATACACCGCTTTCGGATGTCGATCCGGCGACGATCACGCTCACCGACGGCATGCTGAAAGCGCCGGGCGGCAAACAGATGACGCTGCTCGATGCGCTGAAGGCCACGCCGCGCGGCGAAGCGACGGCCGATGGCAAATATGCTCACCCCGAACTCAGCGAGCAGGCCTTGCGCACGACCTATAAGGGCGGGTACGGCGTTGCGGGGCCGGTGACCAAGACGCACGCGATGTTCGCATTCGGCGCGCAGTTCGTCGAAGTGCGTGTCAACCGCTGGACCCGCGAGATCCGCGTGCCGCGGATACACGGTGCCTTTGCCGCCGGGAATATCCTGAACCGGAAGACCGCACACAGCCAGTTGATGGGCGGCATGATATGGGGAATCAGTTCTGCGCTGCACGAGCGGACGCTGGTTGACCATGCGCGTGCGCGCTTCCTGAATACCGATATCGCGGAATATCTGGTCCCGGTCAATGCCGATATCGGTGAAGTCAAGGTCACGATGCTCGACGAGCGCGACGATCACGTCAATCCACTCGGCGTCAAGGGAATCGGCGAGTTGGGCATCGTCGGCACTGCGGCGGCAGTCGCCAATGCGCTTCACCACGCGACCGGCAAGCGGTTGCGCAACTTGCCGTTCACGATCGCCGACATCTGAGTCTGAGCGAAGTCGCGCCCCGATTTAGCAAAGCAAGCAAGTCCGCACTGGCAACGGCCTGACAGGCGCTGCGCTACGAGGGCACCCTGCACGGCATGGGTGACGCGGCGGCCTTCATTCCCCGCTCTCGCGATCGGCGCGCTGCCGGGCCACCCGCGCCCGCCGCGCCGGCGCGTACGCCGCGTCGCCCGTGGCTTCGAAGAGCGCCTGTGTAACGCCGTAATGCTTGTCGAGGCCTGTGCGCTCGAGCAGCGCAATCGGGCCTTCGGGATAACCCAGCCCGAGTCGCAGCGTCGTGTCGAGATCATCGGCGGTGGCGAGGCCTTCGTCGAGACGCTTCAAAGCGGCGTTGTAATAAGGCCTCACCAGGCGATCAACGATGCGCCCGTCGAAATCGCCGCACACCGCGACCTTCAGCCCGGCGGCTTCGAAGACCTCCCTGGCCGCCGCCACCGCCGTGTCAGCCGACCCCGGCTGACGAACCACTTCGACGAGCGGCGTAGGCTCGGCGTTACCCAGCCGAAAGCGTGCGAAACCCAGCACGTTGGAGCCTTCGTTCCCGCGGCTCTCGCCGGTATGCGCCCCAAGGTTCCCGGTTCCCAGCTCGATCAGCACCGCGGTCTTCGTGTCGCGTGCGGCAAGCGTCTGCAGCGCCTGCCCGACTTTGTCGCCGATGATAATGACGACGTCGCCTGCCGCTTCTGCCTTCGCGTGCAGCGCATGCGGGTCCGGGAAAGACCGGCTGTTTCCGGTGTCGATCAGCTGATAAAACATAACGACCTCATCAATCAATGGGCACAGACCACGCAATCATTCGAACAGCGCTGGCCTGATCGCGATTAAACCCGATCCAGTCCGCTCGCGCCAAGGGTTATCACGAGCGGCGAAGCCGCCCCCAGCACGCGCTCGATGCAACCGCCCGGCGCCTCGAGCGAATCCGTCCACATGCTGAGCCGCCGGTTCAGACCTCGTAAGTTGCGTTACTCTTCGCATGTAGTCAGAGACCGAACCGCTGAAAGCCCCCCGGAGGAGCCATGACCGCGCTTGCCACCCGACTCACCATCAAACGCCTGCATCCGCTGTTCGTCGCCGAGGTGACCGGCGTCGACCTGACGGTGCCGCTGTCGCGTGAAGATTTCAGCACGATCTGGGACGCGTTCAACGAGCACCAGATCCTGGTCTTTCGCGACCAGGATTTCGACGACGCGTCGCAGATCGCCTTCAGCCGCCGCTTCGGCGAGCTCGAAACAATGATCGCGCATCCGGGAAACGACTGGAATCCGGGTCACATCTCGGTCATGAGCAATCTGGGCGACGACGGCAACCTGCTGCCGCTCGACCACCCGGCGATGGTGCACCGCGCACGTAACGAGGCATGGCACACCGACAGCTCGTTCAAGCCCGTCGCCGCCCTCGCCTCGCTGCTGGCCGCGCGCATCGTTCCGCCGGTCGGCGGCAACACCGATTTCGCGAGCGGTCGCGCGGCTTACGACGCCTTACCCGCGCAGCGCAAAGCCGAGCTCGAAGGGCTCACCGCCCTGCACCGCATGACGCATCGGGACATGGACGACGACAAGGGCTACAACGAGGAAGACAAGAAGCGCCATGTCGTCACGCACCCGGTGATCCGCACCAATCCCGTCAACGGCCGCAAGGCGCTTTACGTCGGCGCGCACGCGCAGGAGATCCTCGGGAGACCGCCGGCGGAAGGCGCCCGGTTGCTCGACGAGCTTACCGCGCTCTGCACCCAGCCGCAGTTCGTCTACAGCCATGC
>JBKJKJ010000534.1:0-18244 GCA_046597455.1 Burkholderiales bacterium | reverse complement strand
GCCCCGCGAGGACGTCGTGGAGAAGATGCAGCAGGACGCGGTGACCGACCTGCCGGTGATCGACTTCGACGGGCGTCTGGTCGGCGTGATCCGACAATCCAAGCTCGCCTCCGCCGTGCAGCACGAAACAACGCTGGATATCCAGACCATGGTCGGCGCGAGCCGCGATGAGCGCGCCCTTTCGCCGGCGACTTTCGCAGTTTCGAGACGCCTGCCATGGCTGCAGATCAATCTGCTCACCGCTTTTCTCGCCGCTTCGGTCGTCGGACTGTTCGAGGGCACCATCGCCAAGTTCACCGCGCTCGCAGTGCTGCTGCCGGTGGTCGCCGGCCAGTCGGGCAACGCCGGCGCCCAGGCGCTGGCAGTAACGATGCGCGGGCTGGTGCTGCGCGAAATCAGCCTGCGCCACTGGCCCAAGGTGGTGATGAAGGAAGTCAATGTCGGCCTGATGAACGGTTTCGCAGTCGCCGCCACCACCGCGCTGGGCGTCTACCTCTGGAGCCGGTCGGTCGGGCTGGTGCTGGTCATCGCGGCTGCAATGGTCGTCTCGATGGTGGCCGCAGGCTTCGCCGGCGCGCTCGTGCCGATCATGCTGCAGCGCTTCGGCCAGGATCCTGCTCAGTCTTCCTCGATCATTCTCACGACGGTCACCGACGTCGTCGGTTTCTTCTCCTTCCTCGGCATCGCCACGCTGTTTGCGTCAATGCTCTGACCCCGTATCCCACGCCCCCCCGAACTCCCGAAGGAGGCGCGGCGCGCCTCCCCCAAGCTCCGGCCATTTTGGGGACGCCAGGACGCCGCGAAGCGCGGGCCGCGCCATTCTGGCGTGCGTACCTGACGCCTGAAAGGTCAGCGGCCCATCTCCGGATTCCGGGGTGCGGGTCTCGCCGCCCCCGCACTCCCCCCGCCACCTGCGCTGCCGCTCGCGCCGACACCTGAGTCGCCCGGCATATTTCCCCGACGGTCACGGCTCGTCGGCGTCGACGCAGCGCCTTTGGCACCTGCCGCCGCCCCCCGCGCTTTGGCATCGGCGCGGTCGGTCGGCATCCCGTCCTCGCGCACAACGCGGGCTTCACCCCCCGCGCCCGCGCGGGCTTTCGCGTCCGCACTGTCTATACCCGTGCCGCCCGCGCCGGTCCCGCCCGGCCCGATCGGCGTATCCGCGAACGCCGCACTGCCCAGAACGAGCAGCAGGCCTGCTGCTGCACATGCTTCCTTAATCATCTTGACCTCCATGGGTTCACACCGGTCTCGATCGACCGCACACTAACCCACGCAAAGCGCATGCCGCGGGTCCGGCGTCCCCACGGATCCAAAGCTTTACGACGCCTCCGATTCCACTCTGATGGAGCGGGACAAATCCGCGTGCTGCACTGCAGCGACTAATTGCTCGCGCCTCGTAGCTGTCCCGAGAACGAAATATTGGCCTTTGTCCGTCGCGAAACTCCCAACACCATCGACCGGAGATATCCCGATAGAAGAGGAACCCCATCGCTGCGCCCCCTGTAAGCTAACGGCAATTTCAAAGCCTCGACGTGTCCGACAAGATCTTTGCAAAGACTGTTCCCCCGAGGCAGAGCATGGCCTCCCGGAAAGCACGGCAGCGGAATTACGACGTTGGTATTCTTACATTCGAACCAGTCAAGGGTATCGCGGACCATTCACAGGAGGAAAAGAAAACCATGGCATCGCTTAGCAGACAGCTCGCGCAGTGGATCGTCGGTTTGCGCTATGAAGATCTTCCGCCCGAGGTCGTGGATCGCGCGAAGGGGCTCACGCTGCACGCGCTCGCGTCCGTTCTCATCGGCTCCCAGACACCGAGCGGCCGCAATGCGGTGAGTCTCATCACCGAGGACGAGCTGGGCGTCGCGCGCGGCGCCACCATTCTGGTGGACGGGCGCAAGGTCACCAAAGGTGGCGCCGCATTCGCCAATTCCGAGATGTGTTTCGCAGGCGGGAAGTGGGACACGTTTCGCATGCTCACCCATCCGGGCACGAGCATCATCCCCGCAGCGCTCGTGGCTGTGGAGTCTGCGGGCGCCTCGGGCAAGGCCTTCATCACCGGCGTCGTCGCGGCCTATGAAGTCATGGAGCGGATGGCCGCAGACTTCATCCCGACGGTGATGACACGCGGCTTTCATGCGAGCCCGGTTTTCGGCATTTTCGGCGCCGCGATCGCGGCCGCGAAAATCATGAAGCTCGACGCCGAGCAGATGAACAGCACGATCGCGCTGTGTGCGAGCCTCGCATCGGGCAACCTCGAAGGCCTGCGCAGCGGCGGCAAGGCGCTGCGCGAAGGCGCCGCCGTGCGCAACGCCATGCTCGCCGTGGCGCTGGCGCAGCACGGACATCCGGGCGGGGAAACGGTGCTCGAAGGCGATGCCGGCTTCTATCACGCTTACGCAGGCAACAACCGCGGTGAGCTCACCTTGAGCTTCGTCGGCGACACGAAGGCGAGCCTCGCCGCGATCCCGGCCAACCTCGGCAAGACGTGGATATTTCTCGAGACCCTTTATCGAATCTATTCGACGGCCGGTTACAACATCGCTCACATCGATGTGACCGCGAAGCTGTGCGAAGAGCACGACATCCGGCACGAAAACATCGATCGCATCGAAGCGGTGGTTAACTGGCTCGAAACCCAATACCCGAGCCCGGCCTTCCCGGCCCGGCGCGAGGATGGTCCGCCCAAAGCCGGGGGAACGGCTTATCACACCGCATTCAGCGCGGTGACGCGCGGATTTCCCGTCCTGCGTGGCATCGGGGCCGATCCTGTCGGCGCCGCCACGCCGCCCGCAGTGCTGGACCTGATGAAGCGCGTCACCCTCATCCCGTCACACACGATGACGCTGTTCGGTCCGCGCATCACGATCTTCACGAAGGACGGCAAGAGCTACACGAGACAGGGATCGGGGCGCGAGTTCGTATGGGACTTCGAAGAAGAGGAACGGCGCATTCGAGGCGTCGTGCCCGGCCTGCCGATACCCGCCTCACAGTTCGATTCGATCATTGCAATGTGCCGCGACCTCGGTCAGTGTGATTCGGCAACCGCGCTCATCAAACTGATGGTGAAAGCGGCCTGACCCGAGGGGTAACCCATGCAGGCGCGACCTCGCTTTTCCGCCATGAATGCTCGAACGCTTTCTGTCCTCGCGTCAGTGCTGAGTTTCGCCATCTCGAGTCCGGTCGCGGCGCAAGGCGCGCCCGCCGGCTATCCGACGAAGCCGATCCGCATGATCGTTCCATTCACGCCGGGCGGTCCGGCCGACATGGTCGCGCGCCCGGTCGCACAAGGCCTCACCGAGCGCCTGGGTCAGCAGGTCATCGTCGACTATCGGCCGGGCGCAGGCGGAAACATCGGCGCGGAGCTCCTGGCCAAAGCGCGGCCCGACGGTTACACGATGATGCTGGCCACACCCGGCATCATTGCCGTGAATCCCGCGCTCTACGGGAAGGTCCCGTTCGACACGCTCAGGGACTTCGCGGGCATCACCAATGGCGTCACCACGGCGAACATCATGATCGTGCATCCGTCACTACCGGTTGCAACGGTGAAGGACCTGATTCGGATTGCGCGCGCGCGGCCGGGCGAATTGAGTTACGCGTCGGCCGGGAACGGTTCGGCGAGCCATCTCGGAACCGAGGTGTTCAAGAGAATGGCGAAGGTGAATATCGTACACGTCCCCTACAAAGGCGCAGCCCCCGGTGTCACCGATCTGATGGGCGGCCATGTACAGATGATGATCATCGGAATGGCCGTGGGCCTGCCCGCTGCGCGCGGAGGGAAAGTGAGGGCGCTGGGTGTGACCAGCCTTACGCGCTCGCCGGCGGCGCCCGATTTGCCGACGCTGAACGAATCGGGACTGCCGGGTTACGAAGTCCTGAACTGGATGGGCTTTCTGGTTCCCGCGAAGACGCCGCCGGAGATCGTCTCCAGGTTGAGCGCCGAGATCCGCGCGATTCTTCAGACGCCGGAAACCCGGGAGCGGCTCCTGAAGCAGGGCCTAGAACCCGCCGGCGGTATGCCGGATGCATTCGACGCCTACATCAGATCGGAAATCGCCAAGTGGTCGCAAGTCGTCAAGCAGTCCCTGCTCAAGCCTGACTGAGTCTTCGGCGGACTCGGCACATCAGCCCCGAACTGCTGCGCGGCCGGCCAACATGCCCTCGGCGCCGGATGGCACGGAAGTCGACCCCGAAGTCGGGTGCCAGGTGCATCCACACATGTCCGTCCGAACCGGCCCGCTCCAACCGGCGCGTGTGAACTCGACGCCGAAGTGCTAACTTATGCCGGCTTGCCCTTTCCCGGGCGCAGGCTTTTAGAGTGGCACCCTGAGCCGAGCCTGCCGCTCGGCTGCATGCAGCCCCATCAAAGTGAGGAGATAGACCATGACAGAAATTAAGATCCCTAACCCGGATGCGGATATACCAACGCAGAGCGTCCCCACACGCCGGCGCTTCCTTGGCGCAGTCGTTGCGGGCGCGGGCGCGGTGGCGCTGGCCGCGTGCGGCAAGAATGAAACCGCACCTGCCGGAGGTTCGACCCCAGCACCTGCCGGCAGTGCGCCGGTGGCACCCGCCGTCAGCGTGACGCCATCGACCATCGTGCTGAAGATGCAGGGTGCCTGGGGCGCAAAAGACATCTTCAACGAGATGGCCGAGCAGTACGTCGCAAAAGTCAACGAGATGGCGGGCGGGCGCCTGCGCATCGACTATCTGGTCGCCGGCTCGGTGGTCAAGCCGTTCGAGGTCATGGACGCCACCAGCAAGGGCGTGATCGACGCTGCGCACACGGTCGCCGTGTACTGGTACGGCAAGAGCAAGGTCGCCTCGCTCTTCGGTTCAGGTCCGATCAACGGCTGCGATGCCAACCAGATGCTGGCGTGGATTCAGCGCCAGGGCATGCCGTTCTACAACGAGCTCGTCCAGAAACTCGGTCTCGACATCGAGGCGTTTTTTGCGATGCCGATGCCGACCCAGCCGCTGGGCTGGTTCAAGAAACCCATCAAAGGTGCAGCCGACTTGAAGGGCTTCAAGTACCGCACCGTTGGACTGGCCGCCGACCTGATGCAGGAAATGGGAATGAAGGTCACGCAGCTTCCCGGCGGTGAAATCGTTCCGGCGATGGAGCGCGGCGTGATCGACGCGTTCGAATTCAACAACCCGACTTCCGACCGCCGCTTCGGCGCCCAGGACGTTGCCAAGTACTACTACATGGGCAGCTACCACCAGGCGATGGAATTCTTCGAGATCGACTTCAACAAGAAGAAGTTCAACTCCCTGTCCAAGGAGCTGCAGGCCATCCTCAAATACGCGGCAGAAGCGGCGTCCACGTCGAACTACGCGCTCGCCATGGACCAGTACTCGACCGACCTGCAGGAGCTCAAGGACAAGGAAAAAGTCAACGTGCTGCGTACGCCGAAAGACATCTTCACCGCACAGCTCAAGGCCTGGGATGTGATCGTGAAGCGACTTTCCGACGAGGACCCGTTCTTCAAGAAGGTCTGGGACTCGCAGAAAGCGTGGGCCAAGCGTGTCGGCTACTACGGCTTCTTCAACGATGCGGATTACCAGCAGGCCTACGAGCATCTGTACGGCAAGCTCGGATTCTGAGTCGGGATACATGGGACTCGGGTAGAAGGAGGCCTCTCGGAGGCGGTGCATTTTGCGCCGCCTTTTTTTCGAGAACCATGAGAAACTGTAGTCACGCGTTCTGAAGGATCCATCCCATGCTACAGAGGTTCCTGATCATGATCGACCGCTTCAGCATGGCCGTCGGTCAGGCGTTCGCCTGGTGCATCCTCATACTCACGCTGGGAACCTCTTACGAGGTCTTCATGCGCTACGTCCTCAACAACCCCACGAGCTGGGCCTTCGACATGAGTTACATCATGTACGGCGGCCTGTTCATCATGGCAGGGGCTTATGCGCTGTCGCGCAACGCCCATGTTCGCGGGGACGTGCTGTTCCGGCTCCTGCGGCCCCGGGTTCAGGCGTGTATCGAGCTCGTGCTTTATTTCATTTTCTTCTATCCCGGCGTCACCGCGTTGATCATTGCGGGTTACGGCTACGCGCACGACTCCTACGGCTACCAGGAAGTGAGCGTCAACAGTCCGGTGGGCGTGCCGATCTGGCAGTTGAAGGCGCTGATCCCGCTTGCAGGCATCCTGCTCTTCATCCAGGGCGTCGCGCAGGTGATCCGGTGCATCCTGTGCATACAGACCGGTGTGTGGCCGCCTCAGCTTCACGACGTAGAGGAGCTCGAAAGCATGGTCCAGCACGAGCGTGAACAGCTTGCGGCCACGAAAGGCGCCAAATGAGCAATCCCCAACTCGCGCTGATGATGCTGGGCAGCTTCATCTTCATCATCCTGCTCGGATTCCCCATCGCGTTCACGCTGATGGCGATGGGCGTCATGTTCGGTTTTTACGCCTACTACGTTCCCGGGCAGGAGTTCTTCGACAGCCGTGTGTTCTACCTGCTTTCGCAGAACACTTTCAGCATCATGAACAACGACGTGCTGACCGCCGTCCCGCTGTTCCTGTTCATGGGGTACATGATAGAAAGATCGAACATCCTCGATCGGCTGTTCTACAGCCTGCAGGTCTCCCTGCGGGCGATCCCGGGCTCGATGGCGGTGGCCGCGCTCATCACCTGCGCGCTGTTTGCAACCGCTACCGGCATCGTGGGCGCGGTGGTGACGCTGATGGGCCTGCTCGCGTTCCCGGCGATGCTGAAAGCCGGCTACGATCAAAAACTGTCCTCCGGCGTGATCTGCGCGGGCGGCACGCTCGGCATCCTGATCCCGCCGTCGATCATGCTCATCGTCTACGGTGCAACATCCGCGGTCTCGGTCGTGAAGCTGTACGCGGCGGCAATCATTCCGGGCTTCCTGCTCGCCGGTCTCTACGTCGTCTACGTGATCGTGCGCGCCACGATCAACCCAAAGCTCGCGCCCAAGCTGCCCAGGGAAGAAACCGACATCCCCTGGTTCAAGGTCGTCCTGCTCCTGCTCCAGGCGTTTTTCCCGCTCGCGGTGCTGATCCTTTCCGTACTCGGCGCAATCCTGTTCGGACTGGCGACACCCAGCGAAGCTGCCGCGATCGGCGCGCTCGGCGCCATGATCCTTGCCATAGCCTACGGCGCTTTCACCTGGCAAAGGCTCAAGGAAGCGGTTTTCCTGACGGCGCGCACCTCGGCGATGGTCTGCTGGCTCTTCATCGGCTCCTGGACGTTCTCGTCGATCTTCTCGTACCTCGGCGGCGAAGGGTTGATCAAGGATTTCGTGCTGTCGATGGATCTGAACACGATCACTTTCCTGCTGTTGTCGCAGCTGATCATCTTCCTGCTCGGCTGGCCGCTCGAGTGGAGCGAGATCATCATCATTTTCGTGCCCATTTTCCTGCCGCTGCTGCCCCACTTCGGCGTCGACCCGCTGTTCTTCGGCATCCTGGTGGCGCTCAACCTCCAGACATCCTTCCTTTCGCCGCCGATGGCGATGTCGGCTTACTACCTGAAGGGTATCGCGCCGCCGTACGTGCAGCTCTGGACCATCTTTCAGGGCTGCTTTCCGTTCCTCGGGCTGGTGTTCGTGACCATGCTCCTGGTCTACGTGTTTCCGCAGCTCGTCTATTGGCTGCCCAATGTGTTCTATGGCAACTGAACGGGAAAGAACGGAATGAACGCGGACGGCCCGGTCGACATCACCTCGCTGAGCGCGGCTCAGGCGCTCGCGGCGATCGCCGAGGGCCGCACCAGCGCCGAGGATCTGGTCAGGGGATGCCTCGCCCGGATCGATGCGGACGAGGCGCGTGTGCAGGCCTGGGCTTTCGTCGACGAGACCCGCGCCCTGGAGCAGGCGCGCAACGTCGACCGCGTGCGGCGCGAAGGCCATGCCACAGGCCCGCTGCACGGGCTGCCCGTCGGCGTGAAGGACATCATCGACACCGCGGACATGCCGACCGAGGACGGCACGGTGCTGCACGCCGGTCGCCGGCCGCCATTCGATGCCACGGTCGTCGAACGCCTGCGCTCAGCCGGCGCGATCATACTGGGCAAGACCGTGACGACCGAGCTGGCGACTTACGCGCCGGGAAAAACACGCAATCCCGTCAACCCGGCGCACACGCCAGGCGGCTCGTCGAGCGGATCGGCAGCAGCGGTCGCCGCGCACATGGTGCCGGTCGCCATCGGCACGCAGACCAACGGCAGCGTGATCCGGCCCGCGGCGTATTGCGGCGTGTTCGGCTACAAGCCCACGTTCGGCTTCGTACCGCGGCACGGCATCCTCGAACAATCCCGGCCGCTCGATCAGGTTGGATTTTTCGCACGCACGGTCGAGGATCTCGCAATCATCGCCGAGCCGCTGATCGGATACGACGAAAACGATCCGGACACCCGACCGATGGCGCGCCCCAGGCTGCGCGAGGTGGCGCTCCAGGAGCCCCCCATGCCGCCGACGCTCGCGTTCACCAAAACGACGAACTGGGACGACGCCGAGGAGCAGACGCGGCTGGCTTTCGACGAGGTCGCGCAGGCGCTCGAAGGGCAAGCGATACCTTTCAGCGTGCCGTCGATCTTCAGTGAGGCATGGCGCTGGCATTCCACGATCATGGAAGCCGACATCGCGCGCAACTATCACGAATGGTATGAGCGCGGCCGCGAACGTCTGAGCGATTCGCTGCGCGCCCAGATCGAGCGCGGTCGGCAGGTGACGGCCGTGGACTACAACAACGCGGTGGCCCGGATCCGGGCGACGAGCGCTGCGTTCGACGAGATATTCGATCGCTGCGATGCGATCCTCACCGCCGCGGCTCCGGGCCCCGCACCGGAAGGCCTCGAATCGACGGGCAGCCCGGCTTTCTGCACGCTATGGACGTTTGCCGGAATGCCAGCGGTGACACTGCCGCTGCTGCGCGCCGAAAACGGCATGCCGATGGGCATCCAGCTCGTCGGGCGACGGGGAGACGACGCGCGGCTGCTGCGCACCGCGAACTGGCTCACCACCTGGGTGCACGCACTCGAACGCGCCGAGAGCTGACAACGGAGACGACGATGGAAGGAAAGTTCGCAAAGACCGTAATGGGCGTGATCGCTGTGGCGTTGATGCTGGCATTTCTCGCGCCCCCGATCATCAAGCTGAAGAACGTCGCCCTCCTCATCGTCGTCCTTATCGGGGTGGTTGCGATGATTTACAGCGTCATCGAATTCATACGCGAAAAGGACCTCTGAACGAACTGGCCGGCCGCCGGACCTCACCGTAAGCGCATTTCAGTTGCCGGGATCGTCGTAGCTCCGCCGGTCGCGAAACTGTGCGACGACGCGTGCCTCACTTCGGATTCTCGATCTGACCGATGCTCGGATTGAGCGCACGGTCACCACCCCATTCGAACAGCGCCACATACGAGTCTGGACAACGCCCCGCGCGCACCGACAAAATGGGGCCAACAATCGAGAGGATAGTCATGAACCCGGGATTTCAAGAAATCATGGACCTTCGCGGGCGCGGCATGCCCGAGAACGGCGAGGTTACGATCACAGGCCAGGACCCTGTTTTTTCCGCGCGCTTCAAGATCGGCGAGACGACGGCAAACATACTCGCCGGCATCGGCGTCGCGGTCACCGACATTCACGAGATGAAAACCGGCAAGCGCCAGAACGTTGCCATCGACGTGCGTGATGCGGCGGCCACCTGCCAGAGCTCGAAATATCTGAGCGAGCCTGGGACCGGCGGCGGCTGGAAAAGAACGCCCGCCTCGCCGTCGATGGCGCATATGCGGTCCATCACTCAGCCCTGGCAATGCAAGGATGGCCGCTGGTACCTGCCGCATTTCAATTTGCCCCATCTGCACGACCGGGTGATCGGTGTGCTGGGCTGCGAATCGACGGCGGATGCAGTCGCCAAGGCGATCGCGAAATGGGATTCGCACGATCTCGAGGAAGCGGTCGCGCAGGCACGGGCCTGCGGCTCGATCGTGCGCTCCAATGCGGAATGGCTGGCGCATCCGCACGGGCAAATGCTGGCCGGCAAACCGCTCGTCGAAATCACCAAAATCGGTGATAGCGATCCGATGCCTTTACCCAAAGGTGGCCGGCCGCTCGCCGGCATCAAGGTCCTCGATCTGACGCGCATCCTGGCGGGACCCATCGCGGCGCGCACCCTGGCGGAGAATGGCGCCGACGTCCTGATGATCACGGCCAAGCATCTGCCGCAGGTGCCGGAGCACGTGAAGGACACCAGCCACGGGAAGCGCAGCTGTTTCCTGGATTTCAACAATGCTCAAGACGTGGCGACGGTCAAAGCGCTTGCCCGGACTGCCGATGTGTTCAGCCAGGGCTACCGCCCCGGCATCATGGACAAACACGGGCTCAGTCCCGAGCAGCTGGCCCAGGAACGCCCGGGGATCATCTATCTTTCGATCAGCTGCTACGGCCACGGCGGACCGTTTTCGAACCGCGGCGGATGGGAGCAGATCGGCCAGTCAGCAACCGGAATATGCCTCGACAATGGCGACGAACGCCCGAAGCTGCTTCCGGCGTCGGCGTGCGACTACACGACGGGCTATAACGGCGCCTATGGCGTGTTACTCGCCCTGGCGCGACGCGCGCGCGAAGGCGGCTCGTACCACGTTCGAGTCTCGCTCTGCCGCTCCGGGATGTATATCTACAAGCAGGGCCAGGTGGCCTATCCCAAACCCGACATGGAATTGTCTGACGCCGAGCTGGATTCGATCATGATCGAATCCAAAGGCGGCCACGGCGCGCTCAGGCACCTGGGTCCCGTTCTGAACATGTCGGAAACGAAACCGTACTGGGACAAGCCTTCGCCGGTCCTGGGTTCCAGCCAGCCGGAATGGCTCGCGTGACAGCGTGACAGGGGCGGTGCGAATCACTGAGCGGGCATCGCCGCGCGCAGGTGGCACGCCACCCAATGCGCCGGACCGACCTCCACCAGCGGCGGCACCTCGGTTCTGCATCGGTCTGTCGCATAAGGGCAGCGGGGATGAAAATGGCAGCCCGGCGGCGGATCGATCGGACTGGGGACGTCCCCTTGCAGGAGGTGCTTGCGACGCTTCAGCCGGGGGTTGGGGACCGGCACGGCCGAGAGCAGCGCTTCGGTATAAGGGTGCAGCGGATTCGTGAAGAGCGTGCGCTTGTCGGTGTGTTCCACGATGCGTCCGAGGTACATGACCGCGACACGATGGCTGATGTGCTCGACCACGGCGAGGTCGTGCGCGATGAACAGGTAGGCGAGATTCTTTTCCGCCTGCAGATCCATCATGAGATTGATGACCTGCGCCTGGATCGAGACGTCGAGCGCTGACACCGGCTCGTCGCCGACGATGAGTTGCGGATCGAGCGCCAGGGCCCGCGCTATTCCGATCCTCTGCCGCTGGCCTCCCGAGAATTGATGAGGCAGGCTGTTCATCTGGGAAGTACGCAGACCTACGCGCTCGAAAAGCGCGGCCACCTTCTCCCGCCTGTCGCTGGCGCGCCCGATCTTGTGTACGAGCAGCGGCTCACCCACGATTTCGCCTGCGGACATGCGGGGATTGAGCGACGAGTACGGATCCTGGAAGATGATCTGGGCCTCTCGCCGATAGGGCCTCATCTGTTCCCGGGTCAACGGCAGGATGTCGCGTCCGAGGATCCGCACCTCGCCTGCGGTCGGTTCGACGAGGCGTATCACCGCGCGAGCGAGCGTCGATTTTCCGCACCCGCTTTCGCCCACCAGACCGAGCGTCTCACCGGGCGCGATGGAAAACGTCACGCCGTCGACGGCGTAGACGTGTCCGACGACGGTGCGAAGTAGCCCCTTGCGAACCGGAAAATGTTTCGTCAGGTCCCGCACCTCCAGTACGGGCGTGGCTCCCGCCCTCCCCTCCGCGGGCTGTGTGCCGTCAGGCATATGCAGCGCCATAGAGCCTGTCCGAGTGCCAGCATGCCGCCATGTGGCCCGGCGCCTTGGCCTCGTACGGCGGAAACTCGCTGCGGCACACGTCGGTGGCGAAAGCGCATCTCGGCGCGAACGTGCAGCCCTTTGGAAGATTGACCAGCGCCGGAACCATCCCGGGTATCTCCTTCAACCGCGCTTGCTGCCGTTGCTCGCCCGACATTGCGTTGAGGTGCGGTACCGCGGCGAGCAGGCCGTGCGTATACGGGTGCTGCGGCCTCTCGAAAAGCTCGTTGACGCCGGCTTCCTCCACCTTCCTGCCCCCGTACATGACGATGACCCGCTGGGCCGTCTCCGCCACCACGCCCAGATCGTGGGTGATCAGGACCACCGCGGTGCCCAGCCTTTCCTGCAGCTCCAGGATCAGATCGAGTATCTGCGCCTGTATCGTGACATCGAGGGCTGTCGTCGGCTCGTCGGCAAGCAGCACCTTCGGACTGCACGCGAGCGCCATCGCGGTCATCGCCCGCTGGCGCATTCCGCCGGAGAGCTGGTGGGGATATTCCCGCGCGCGCCGCGCCGCTTCGGGGATCTTCACGAGTCTGAGCATTTCGACGGCCTTCTCGAAAGCCTCACTCCGCGACACGTTCTGATGAAACATGAACGCCTCGCTGATCTGCCGGCCGATCGAGAACACCGGATTGAGCGAGGTCATCGGCTCCTGAAATATCATGGAGATCCGATTTCCCCGCACCTTGCGCATCTCGGCTTCGGACAGCGCGAGCAGGTCCGTTCCTTCGAGGCGGACACTGCCGCCGACGATGCGCCCGGGCGGATCGGGCACCAGGCGCAGTATCGACAGCGCCAGCATGCTCTTGCCGCAGCCGGACTCGCCGACGATCGCCAGTTTTTCTCCGGCCTCCAGCGAAAAAGAGACCTCATCGACGGCCTTCGCGATCCCCTGCCGCACGAAAAAATAGGTCGAAAGCGCCTCCACCTCCAGTACCTTCGGCGCTGCTGCGCCCCGGGCACTCTGCGGCTCGTCTGCGTGTGCGTTCTCCAAAACGCGGT
Organism: Burkholderiales bacterium; assembly: GCA_046597455.1. GTDB lineage: Bacteria > Pseudomonadota > Gammaproteobacteria > Burkholderiales > SG8-41 > JAQGMV01. The sequence continues at coordinate 5,280 of JBKJKJ010000534.1, read as the reverse complement.
TCTCCATTGCAGCCTCAGCTCGAAGTGCGCTGGCGAGGGTCGAGCAGGTCGCGCAGGGCATCACCGAGCAGATTGGTGCCGAAGACCGCCGCCGTAATCGCGAGACCCGGGAATATGACCAGCCACGGCGCGGTGCGCGCGTACTCCGCTGCGGACTCCGAGAGCATGCGGCCCCACGAAGGATGCGGCTCCGGAACGCCGAGCCCGAGGAACGACAGCGACGCCTCCACGAGAATCGCGCTGCCCAGCCCCGCGGTCGCCAGCACGATCAGGGGCGCAAGGGTGTTGGGCAGGATGTGTCGCACGGCCACACGCATCTCGCTCATGCCCATCGCCTTCGCCGCTTCGACGAAAGGCATCTCCCTCAGGGACAGCGTGCTCGCCCGGATGACCCGTGCGATGCCCGGCAGCTTCGGAATCGCGATCGCAATAATCGTATTGGTGATCGACGGACCCAACGCCGCCGCCATCGCCATCGCGAGTATCAATGTGGGCAGCGACTGCAGCATGTCTATGAACCGCTGCACCGTGAGGTCCACCCAACCACCGAGATAGCCGGAGGCGAGGCCGATCAGAACACCGAGCAGGACGCCGAGCAGTGTCGCACCGAAGGCGACCGCCAGCGAGGTGCGCGCCCCATAAACGACGCGGCTGAAAAGATCGCGGCCCATGAAATCGGCGCCCATCGGGTGCGCCGCCGAGGGCGCGGCGAGCGATATCGCGGGGTCCGTCAAGAGCGGATCGTGCCCGGCGATGTAAGGGGCGAAGAACGCGGCCAGGATAAAACAGACGATGATGAGCAGTCCCACGCCCCCGAGCGGATAGCGCCTGGCGAGGAACCACGCCATTCCCCAGCGCGATTTCACATGGGCTCCGGCCCTGGCGAGCTCCGCATCGAATGCGCCAGCATCGACACGGTGGTCGAGCCGGTCCTTATCGGCGATGACATCCAGGGAACAGTTTCCGGCGGGTGCATCCATTGCGCTTCTCCGGTGTACGTGCCGCTCAGTCCGAATATTTGATGCGCGGATCGAGCACGGCGTACAGCATGTCGACCACGAAATTCGTGATGACTACCGCGAAGGCACTGAAGAGAACGAGGTTCTGCACGATCGGGTAGTCCCGCCACCGGATCGCCTCCACGAGGTAACGGCCCAACCCGGGAATGTTGAACACGGTTTCAATGATGACGAGGCCGCCGAGCAGGTGTGAGGCCTCGATGCCGAGGAGCGTGATGACCGGCAGGATGGCGTTCTTCAAGGCATGCTGATAATTGACGACGCTCTGCGACCCGCCTTTCGCGCGAACGGTGCGGATGTAGTCCTGGCGCAGCACTTCCAGCATGGATGAACGGGTGAGCCGCACGATCAGCGCCGAGCTTCGAAAGCCGACTACGAGCGCGGGAATGCTCAGCAGCCCGAGCTCTCGCCAGAATCCACGCGGCTCGTCCGAATAGATGGGGATCATTCCGAACGCGTGCACCGCGAACATCAGCACCAGCAACCCGCACCAGAACGACGGCAGGGACAGCGCGCTCAACGTGATGACGCGAAGGACGTTGTCGATCAGACCGTTCTGCCTGACCGCACTCCAGACGCCGAGCGGAATGCCGATCACGATCGTGAAGAACAAGGTCAGTGCGGCGAGTTTGAGCGTAACCGGAAGCCGCGGCAAAATCTCCGCGGTGGCGGGCCGCTCGCTCTGGTAGGAGTAGCCGAAGTCCCCCGTCAGGAGCCCGCCGATCCATTTGAAGTACTGCTGAGGGAGCGGCTTGTCCAGACCCAGTTCGGCTTCGATCTTCGCCTTCTGCACCGGGTCGACGTACCCTGACGAATCGAACAGGATGTCCGCGATGTTGCCGGGGACCACGCGCATGAGCGCGAAAATTATGACCGACACGCCCAGCACCGTCACGACGAGCAGCATCGTGCGCCTGACCAGATAAGTCCCCATGACCTCTCCTCCATGTGGCGCGGTATTGGCCCAGCCCGTGCGCTTGAGGCGCCCGCTATGATGCCATAGACCGCGCAGGGCGCGCTGATTGACAGCAACTGTGTGGTCGGAGATGCTCGCCCGATCCGGATCCACAACCCGCCCGACCAGAGGCTGCTAATTTGAGCGCGAAAGAATGAGCCGACGCATGCAGGACACAGACAAGAGCGACCCGCAAACCCTCATCCGGTCGATCGCCGAGGTCGACGCAGGGCTCGGTGCCGCCGGCTACATCGCCAGCCGCCGCATCTCCACTGTGATTTACATCGCCCATCATCTGCGCAAGCCGATCCTGGTCGAAGGCCCGGCAGGCGTCGGCAAGACCGAGCTCGCCAAGTCGCTCGCCTCGTGGCTGACGCTGCCGCTGATCCGCATGCAGTGCTACGAAGGCCTGGACGAGTCGAAGGCGCTCTACGAATGGAAATACGGCAAGCAGCTGCTGTATACCCAGATCCTGCGCGAGAAAGTCGGGACCGTGATCGGCGACGCGGCCGACCTCGGGTCGGCGCTCCAACGACTGCATTCATTCGGGGATATCTTCTTTTCCAAGAGTTTCATCGAGCCCAGGCCGCTGTTGCGCGCGCTGGAGGAGCCCGGCGGCGCGGTGCTTCTGATCGACGAGATCGACAAGTCGGATCAGGAATTCGAGGCTTTCCTGCTGGAGCTCCTCTCGGACTATCAGGTGACCATACCGGAGATCGGGACCGTCAGCGCAGTGGTCCCGCCGATCGTGCTCCTCACCTCGAACTCCACGCGCGACCTGGGCGATGCGCTCAAGCGCCGCTGCCTGCATCTGCACATCGGGTTCCCCGACGAGAAACTCGAGGCGCGGATCATCGCCTCGCGCGTGCCCGGCATCGATGCGCGCCTGCTGGCGCAGCTCGTCGCCTTTGTGCAGCAGCTGCGCGAGCTCGATCTGAAGAAGCTGCCCTCGGTCAGCGAATCCATCGACTGGGCGCGGGTGATGGTGCTGATGCACACCACGGTGCTGTCCGAGGACATGGTGCATGACACGCTCAACGTGCTGCTGAAATTCGAGTCGGACATCGAAGCCGCGGGTAAGCACATCGCGGATCTCACCCGCAAGGCTCAGCAGGCAGTCGTGACCGAGCGCTGATGGCTGCTCGCAGCCCTGCACCCGCGGCGTCAACCCGGGCGGCGGCCAGCGAGCCGTTGCGCCGCTTCCTGCAGGTCGCCCGCGGAGCAGGCTTGCGTGTGTCGGCAGCCGAGGGAATCGATGCCGCCCGCGCCGTCGATCTCGTCGGCTTTACCGATCGCGGCATCCTCAAGGACACGCTCGGCGCCGTTCTCGCCAAGACGGTGGACGAGAAGGTGCTCTATGACGAAGCGTTCGAGCTCTACTTCCAGCGCGACGAATTCGCCGACGCAAAAGAGTCTGAGATCACGCCCGGCTCCCAGGCGCAGGACGCGACGCAGGGGACGCCTGAAGGCATGCGTGAGATGGGCGGATCGGGTGGACAGTCCCAATCCCAGTCGTTGTCCGAACTGCTCGACAGCGACGATCGCACAGCGCTTGCAGTCGCCATGGAAAACGCGGCACACCAGGCCGGCATCGACAGGATCCGCTACCTGACGCAGAAAAACCTCTACGTCCTCGCGATTCTGAATCGCATGGGTCTGCCGGACGTGCAGGCGAAGATCGAAGCGCTGCGCTCGGCCGGCACACCGAATGACGAGGCGCGCGCCGAGCTCCTGCAGGGACGAGTCGATCGGCTGTGGGATTCGGCACGGGATTTCGTCGAGCGCAACCTGCTCTTATTCGCACGCGGCGCAACCGCACAGCTTCGTGAAAGGCTGCTGAAATCCGCGCGCCTCGCGAACCTCGACCGACATCAACTCGAGCGCACGCGCGTGCTGGTGCGCACGATGGCAAAGCGGCTTGCTACACGCTACGCGCGCACGCGGCGTCGACGCCAGCGCGGCCAACTCGACATCCGCCGCACGCTGCGACGCAATATGGGTTGGGGCGGCGTCCCATTTCTCACCGCGTGGAAACAGAAGTACATCGAAAAAGCGCGAGTGATGGTGCTTTGCGATGTTTCGGGGTCGGTTGCGTGGGTGTCGCAGTTCCTGCTCATGTTTCTCTATGCATTGACCGAGGTCCTTTCGGACATCCGTTCCTTCGCCTACTCCGGCTCGCTGATCGAAGTCAGCGACATCATGGAAGACCAGCCGATCGACGAGGCGATCGCCCGGGTCATGGCAACGATGGGCTTCGGTTCCTCGAACTACGGCAACGCGCTCGCCGATTTCGAATACGGCTGGATGAAAGACGTGACGAACAAGACGACCGTCATCATCCTCGGCGATGCGCGCGGCAACGGGACCGATCCGCGCGCGGACATCGTCGAACGCCTTTCAAAGCGCGCCCGGCGGATCATCTGGCTAAATCCGGAATTCCGCTCGTCCTGGGGCACAGGCGATTCCGACATGTATCGCTATGCACCTTACTGCAGCCTGGTCCGGGTATGCAGCAGCCTGAACGACCTGGAGCGCGTCATTACCGATCTGCTGGAAGGGGCTGCCTGAGTCCCCATGGCTTTGCCCTGGGGACATCGGGCAGCGGAATTGCCTGAAACGCTGCTGGACGCCTACTTCACGTAGCTGTCGGGGTTTCGAGTGAACTTGTTCCGACAATCCAGCGAGTCGAAGTAAAACCACGTGCCGTCGTGAAACTGCCGTGTACCGGCTTTCGGGTCGACCTCCTTCGCACCACCGGGGGTCATCCCTGTTTGCGCCTTGGCGGCGGCCTCATCGACAGGGTGCTGACATACTGGGCATTTCGCCATAATCGAGCTTCCTTCCTTAAGCAGTAACTTTGGCCGCGGGGCGGGCCGTCGAGACGGGTGCGGCGCCTTCCTCGGGAACGACCGGCACCGGACGACCGAGCACGACGGTACCGGGAACGTCGATGAGCGCGTGCGCGATACGCGCGCGGTGCTCGAACGCCGTGCCCATGCGCATGGTCCAGGCAGACACCCGACGGAACCACAGTTGCAGATCGAACTCCATCATGAACCCGATCCCGCCATGGATGCTTTGCGAATTGCGAACGGCTGCCTCGCACTTCTCATTGCAGAACGCCTTGGCCTGGGACACTTCCACCGACGCCGGCAGGCCTTGGTCGATCTTCCACAAGGCCTCGAACGTCAGCAGCTCGCCGCCATCCACCCAGATCTGCATGTCGGCGCACATGTGTTGCACGGACTGAAATGCCCCGATGGGCTGGCCGAACGCTTCGCGAAACTTCGCGTATTCGATCGCCAT
>JBKJKJ010000462.1:0-6112 GCA_046597455.1 Burkholderiales bacterium | reverse complement strand
CGATAAGCGCGGAATGCGCGCGGTCATCGAGTTGAAGCGCGGGGAAGTCCCCGACATTATCCTGAACCGTCTCTGGAAAGAGACGCAGCTCCAGGACACGTTCGGCATGAACATGGTCGCGCTGGTCGACGGCCAGCCGCGCCTGCTCAACCTGAAGCAGTTTCTCGAAGCCTTCCTGCGCCATCGGCGCGAAGTCGTTACCCGCCGCACCGTTTTCGAGTTGCGCAAGGCGCGCGAGCGCGGACACATACTGGAAGGTCTGGCGGTCGCGTTGTCCAACGTCGACGAGGTGATCGCGCTCATCAAGGCTGCGGCGACGCCTGCCGAGGCGAAAACCGGCCTCATGGCCCGCTACTGGCGCTCGACGCTCGTGGAGGAGATGCTGGCGCGCAGCCAGGGGCCGATCTCTAAGCCGGAAGGATTGTCACCGGACTACGGTTTGCACCCGCAAGGCTACAAGCTCTCCGACGTGCAGGCCCAGCGCATACTCGAGATGCGCCTGCAGAACCTGACGGCGCTCGAGCAGGACAAGATCGTCTCGGAATATCGCGAGACGATGGCGAAGATCGTCGACCTGCTCGATATTCTTTCCAACCCCGCGCGTGTCACGCGAATCATCGCGGACGAGCTCGACGCCATCAAGCAGCAGTACGGCGACGAGCGCCGCAGCGAAATCGTCACCACGACGCAGGACCTGGGAACCGTAGACTTCATCACCCCCGAGGACGTGGTCGTCACCATATCGCATGGTGGCTATATGAAGTCGCAGCCGGTGGCTGATTACCGCGCGCAGAAGCGAGGCGGGCGCGGCCGGCAGGCGACCACGACGAAGGAGGACGATTTCGTCGAGAAGCTGTTCATCGCGAACACCCATGACTATCTGCTGTGCTTCTCCAACCGCGGTCGGGTGTATTGGCTCAAGGTGTACGAGGTCCCGCAAGGCAGCCGCGTTGCGCGCGGGAAACCCATCGTCAATCTGGTTCCCCTGATGGAGAACGAGAAAATTACGGCGGTGCTCGCGGTCAGAGAGTTCGACGACGACCATTTCGTTTTCATGGCGACATCGAACGGCACGGTGAAGAAAACGGCCCTGTCGTCATTTTCGCGGCCGATGGCCAGAGGCATTATTGCGGTCAGTCTGGATGAGGGTGACTATCTGATCGGGGTTGCCCTGACTGACGGCAAGCAGGACATCATGTTGTTCTCGGATGCGGGCAAGGCGGTGCGCTTCGATGAGTCCGAGGTGCGCCCGATGGGACGCACCGCAGGCGGCGTTCGCGGTATGCGTCTGGCGGAAGGTCAGTGCCTGATTTCACTCATCGCTGCCGCCGACGAGTCGCTTTCAGTGCTGACGGCCACGCAGAACGGCTACGGTAAGCGTACCGCGATAGCGGACTACACGCGCCACGGCCGGGGCACGCAGGGCATGATCGCGATTCAGCGCAGTGAGCGCAACGGCAAGCTGGTTGCGGCCCAGCTCGTCGGCGCCGACGACGAGATCGTGCTGATTACGACAGGCGGCGTCCTGATTCGCACGCGGGTCTCCGAGATTCGCCAGCTTGGACGCTCTACGCAAGGGGTGCGTTTGATCAATCTGGATGAAAACGAGACACTCGCCGGGCTCGAAGTGATCGTCGAGCCGGAAGAAGTGGCGAACGGCGACACACCGACCGGCGAGACTCCGGCCGGCGACGCACCGAGCGGCGACGGCGACGCCGTCGAGCCTCCCGAGAACCTGTAACCACCAGCGAGATCTTCATGGCACGCGTATTCAATTTCAGTGCAGGGCCGGCAGTATTGCCCGAGCCCGTTTTGCAGCAGGCTGCCGCAGAAATGCTCGACTGGCACGGCAGCGGCATGTCGGTGATGGAAATGAGCCATCGCGGTGAGGAGTTCATCGCGATATACGAGCAGGCCGAAAGCGACCTGCGCGAGCTCCTCGCTGTGCCTGCGAACTATAAGGTTCTGTTTCTGCAGGGCGGCGCGGCGGCGCAGTTCGCAATGATTCCGCTGAATCTGCTGCGGGGAAAAACCGGCGCCGATTACGTCAACACCGGCCAGTGGTCGAAGAAGGCAATCGGCGACGCGAAGAAATACTGCAAGGTGAACGTCGCAGCGAGCTCGGAGGAGGCCAATTTCAGCTACGCGCCGAAGCAGGCGCAGTGGAAGCTCGACCCGAATGCGGCTTACGTGCACGTCACCACCAACGAGACGATCGGCGGGGTGGAGTTCCACTGGACGCCCGACACGGGGGATGTGCCGCTCGTCGCGGATGCGTCCTCGCACATCCTGTCCCGCCCCATGGACGTGAGCCGTTACGGGCTCATCTATGCCGGCGCCCAGAAAAACATCGGCCCGGCCGGCCTTACGATCGTCATCGTCCGGGACGACCTCATTGGCCACGCCGCGCCGACAACGCCGTCAGTCTTCGATTACAAGATTCAGGCGGACAACGATTCGATGTACAACACCCCGCCGACGTACGGAATCTATATCGCGGGGCTCGTCTTTCGCTGGCTCAAGGATCTGGGCGGACTCGCGAAGATGGAAGAAAAGAACATCGCCAAGTCCAGCCTGGTCTACGACTACCTGGATCAGACCGAGTTCTATCACTCGCCGGTCGCGAAGGATGATCGTTCGCGCATGAACATTCCCTTCGTGCTCAGGAATGCGGAGCTGGATGGCGCTTTTCTGAAGGCGGCTGAGAGCAGGAGCCTGATGCAGCTCAAGGGGCATCGGTCGGTAGGGGGTATGCGCGCGTCGCTCTACAACGCGATGCCGATGGAGGGCGTGCAGGCGCTGGTCGAGTTCATGCGCGAGTTCGAGAAAAAGCATGGCTGAGCCTTTTCGGATACTCACGCTCAATTCGATTTCCGCGCTCGGTCTCAAGCGCTTCCCCACGGGGCGCTATACCGTGGGCAATCACGTTCCCGATCCCGATGCGATCCTGGTGCGCTCGCATGACATGCATCGCATGGACATCCCGCCGCAGGTGAAAGCCATCGGGCGTGCGGGTGCCGGCACCAACAACATCCCGGTAGACGAGTTGAGCAAACGCGGAATTCCCGTATTCAACGCGCCGGGCGCGAATGCCAATGCCGTGAAAGAGCTCGTCATCGCGGCAATGTTGATTGCGGCGAGAAATATGATTCCGGCGATCCACTTCGTCCAGGGGCTGTCCGGGGACGATGCCGCTCTGAACAGGCTGGTGGAGGACGGCAAGAAGCACTTCGTCGGCACCGAGCTCCCGCGCCACACGCTCGGCATCATCGGCCTGGGCAAGATCGGCAGTCTGGTGGCCGACGCGGCGATCAAGCTCGGCATGAACGTCATGGGTTACGACCCGCACATCACGGTGGATGCGGCGTGGAGCCTGCCTTCGCAGGTGCGCAAGGCCCACAGCGTCGAAGAAGTGCTGAAGGGCAGCGATTTCGTGACGCTGCACGCGCCGCTGATCGACGTCACGCGCCACATGATCAATGCCGAGCGCCTCAAAGGCATGAAGCACAGTGCGATCCTGCTCAACTTCGCGCGCGACGCGCTGGTCGACGAGGCCGCTCTGCTCGAAGCCTTGAACGCCAAGCGGCTGCGCTATTACATGTGTGATTTCCCTTCGCAGCTTCTGCAGGGCCATCCACACGTGGTGACACTGCCGCATCTGGGCGCGTCCACTCGCGAGGCCGAGGACAACTGCGCGGTGATGGCGGTTGACCAGGTGCGTGATTTCCTCGAGCAGGGTAACATCGCCAACGCCGTGAATTTCCCGGACGTCGCGATGGCGCGAGAGGCGCCGTACCGACTCGGGATCGCGAATGCAAACGTGCCCAACATGGTGGGCCAGATATCGACGGCGATGGCGCAAGTCGGTCTGAACATCCACACCATGCTGAACAGGTCGAAAGGCGAGATGGCGTATACGCTGGTCGACACCGACAATGCGGTGCCCGAGTCGCTGCTCGGTGAGCTGAGGGCGATCGACGGCGTGTTGTCGGTGCGCTATCTGCCCCAGGAATAAGACGACCAGAGAGACAACTGCGCGACAACTACGCGACCACTACGCAGACCGCGACGCGCGAAGCGCGATGGAGGCGCGGCAGGCGTGCCCGACTCCCGGACTCCGGGCTGATTCTTCTATGAACGACAAGCTGAAAAAACTGCGCGTGAAAATCGATGCGCTCGACGCGCGTCTGGTGACGCTCCTGTCGCAGCGTGCGCGACTGGCGCAGCAGGTGGGTCACGTCAAGCAGGGGGCCGCGGTTTACCGCCCGGAGCGCGAGGCCCAGGTCCTGCGGCGCGTGGCGGGGCTCAACCCCGGCCCGCTGCCCGATCGGGCCCTGCAGCGCGTCTACACCGAAATCATGTCGGCGTGCCGCGCGCTGGAAGACAAGATGTCGGTCGCGTACCTGGGACCCGAAGGCACCTATAGCCAGGAAGCCGCGCTCAAGCACTTCGGGGGTATGGTTCCGGTGTTGCCGTGCGCTTCCATCGACGAAGTTTTCCGGCGTGTGGAGACCGAGGCGGTTGGCTATGCGGTGGTGCCCGTCGAGAACTCCACTGAAGGCGCGGTCGGACGCACGCTCGATCTGCTGCTCGCCACGCCCGCGCGCGTGTGCGGGGAGGTGATGTTGCCCATACGTCAGTGCCTCATGAGCAAGGTCAAGACGCTCAGCGCGATCCGCAAGGTGTATTCCCACACTCAAAGCCTCGCTCAATGCCAGCACTGGCTCGTGCGCCATCTTCCCCAAGTCGAGACAGCCGCCGTGGTCAGTAATGCCGAGGCCGCCAGGCTCGCAGCACGGGAGCGCGGAGCCGCCGCAATCGCCAGCAGGACCGCGGCAGACCTGTACGGTCTGCAAATCCTGGCGCGCAACATCGAAGACGAAGCCAAAAATACGACGCGGTTTCTCGTCATCGCGAGTGACGACGCCGCGCCGTCGGGAAAAGACAAGACATCCCTCATCCTGTCCACGCGCAACGTGCCGGGCGCCATCCACGAGCTGCTCACGCCGCTGGCGGCGAACGGCGTGAGCATGAGCAGACTCGAATCGCGTCCCGCCCGCACAGGATTATGGGAGTACATCTTCTATGTGGACGTCGAAGGCCACGCGCGCGATGCCAACGTTGCGCGTGCGCTCGCCGAGCTCGAGCGCAAAGCGTCGCTTTTCAAGAACCTGGGGTCTTATCCTGCGGCAGCCGGTTAGCTGCGCACGGTGTTGAGTGATGCGTGTTAGTGTTCAATGAGAACCGCGCCGGACGCCGACATCCCCACTCTGCACTTTCCACTCCCCACTCAACACCTGACACTTCGCATTCAACACTCGTTATGAGCGCCAGCGAATTAGCCCCGCCTTACATCAAAGCCGTTGCGCCTTACCAACCCGGCAAGCCGATTTCGGAGCTGGCGCGCGAGCTGGGCCTCGATCCGGCGAGCATCATCAAGCTCGCCTCCAACGAAAATCCGCTCGGTGTGAGCCCCCTGGCCCAGCAGGCCATACAAACGGTGCTGAGCGAGCTCTCGCGCTATCCCGACGGCAATGGCTTCGAGTTGAAACGTGCGCTGAACCGGCGTTTCGGCGTGCAGACCGATCGAATGGTGCTGGGCAACGGCTCGAACGACGTGCTGGATCTCGCTGCACGCGCGTTTCTCACGCCGGGCGACGAAGCGGTCTACTCACAGCATGCTTTCGCGGTCTATCCGATTGCCGTGCAGACGATCGGGGCGCGCGGTATCGAAGTGCCTGCGCGCGATTACGGTCACGACCTCGACGCGATGGCGCGAGCGATTACCGACCGCACGCGCATCGTGTTCATCGCTAATCCCAACAATCCGACCGGAACGCTCGTGCCGGCGAGTGCGCTCGAATCGTTTATCGCGGCGTTGCCGGACCATGTGCTGACCGTGCTCGACGAAGCCTATAACGAATACCTGCCGCACGAGGTGAGAAGCGACACGCTGCAGTGGCTGGTCCGCTTTCCGAACCTCGTGATTACGCGCACGCTTTCGAAGGTATACGGCCTCGCAGGGCTGCGCGTGGGCTATGCTTTCGCCAGCCCCGCAGTCGCGGACCTGATGAACCGCGTGCGCGAGCCCTTCAATGTGAACAGCGTTGCG
>JBKJKJ010000454.1:0-4856 GCA_046597455.1 Burkholderiales bacterium | reverse complement strand
CTGTGGGTCGCGATCTCGATACTGGTCGTCACGTGTCCTTGTGCGCTGTCGCTTGCCACCCCGGCCGTCGTCACGGCAGCGACCGGCGCGCTGTATCGCAGCGGTGTGCTCGTCACGCGCGGCCACGCGCTCGAAACGCTCGCTCGTGCGACTCACGTGGTTTTCGACAAGACCGGCACGCTCACCCTCGGGCGCAGGTCGCTGATTGGCGTCCTGCCGCTCGCGCAGCTTACGCGCGAGCAGTGCCTGGAGCACGCGGCCGCGCTCGAAGCCGGTTCGGAGCATTCGCTCGGACACGCGATCATTGCGGCGGCCCCCGCAACGTCCCTGCGCGCCACGGCGCTGCACAATGTCCCCGGCCAGGGAATCGAAGCATGCATGAACGGCCATTGCGTTCGCATCGGATCGCCTGCCTTCGTCGCGAAGCTGCACGGCAGGCCTTTGCCGGATGAGCTCGCGTTCGTCAGCCCGCAGGTCACGGTCGTGGCGCTGGGCGATGCGCAGGGCTGGCTCGCGCTGCTGACGTTGAGCGATGCGCTGCGGCCGGGGGCGCGCCGCGTGGTCGCGCAGCTCAAGAGCGAAGGCAAGATCGTGTGCCTGCTGTCCGGGGACGCAAAGCGCCGCGTCGCGCAGGCAGCGGCAGATCTCGGGATCGACACGGTGCAAGGCGAGGCTACACCCCACATGAAGCTTGCTTTCGTCGCAGCCCTGCAGCAACAGGGCGCGGTTGTTGCGATGATAGGCGACGGCGTCAACGACGCCCCGGTCCTCGCCCGGGCCCAGGTCTCGGCGGCGATGGCGACGGGAGCCGAGCTGGCACACGCCAGCGCGGACATGATCCTCATGTCGGAAAGCCTGCAGCCGTTGCTCGACGCCTTCCGCACTGCGCGCAAGGCTTTGCGCGTGATCAGGCAGAATCTGGCGTGGGCGATTGCCTACAACGCCGTCGCATTGCCGCTCGCGGTTGCAGGCGAGGTTACACCGCTCATGGCGGCACTCGGCATGTCGGTGTCGTCGCTCGCGGTCGCGATCAACGCCCTGCGGTTACTTCCGCGCGCGGGTTGGCCGCGAGACGATCCGACCTCGCCGGCGTGGAAGGCAGCGGCCGGCACGGCCTGATCCATGGATATCCTTTATCTCCTCGTGCCGTTGTCGCTGGTGCTCGTCTTCGTTATCGGCGCGGTGTTCTGGCGCGCCGTACAGAGCGGACAGTTCGAAGACCTCGAAGGTCCCGCGCACCAGATCCTGCTCGACGATGACGCCGCGCCGCGGCCCGGCAGCCGCTAGCGCCCAAAGCGCGTCAACGCGGCAAGGCCAGGGTTGCTTCGAGACCGCCTTGCGGCCGGTTGCTCAGTGTGAGCGTGCCGCCGTGACTGACAGCGATGCTGCGAGCGATGCTCAGGCCCAGCCCGGTTCCGCCGGTGTCGCGGCTGCGCGACGCGTCGAGTCTGTAGAACGGCTCGAACACGCGCTCGAGGGCGGTGTCCGGCAAACCCGGTCCCTCGTCGCATACCCGAAACACGAGCTGCCGGTCGCTGTCCTGAATCGTGACATGTGCGGATTTTCCGTACTTGACCGCATTGTCGAGCAGGTTGGCGAGGCAGCGCTTCAGCGCCCCGGGCTTGCCGATATACGGCTCGAGCGCCGCGCCTTCGACCTCGACGATGCCGCCCGTTTCCTGCATATCGGCCTGGAGGCTGCGGACCAGTGCCTCGACGTCGAGCGGCTGCGCAGGCTCATCGCTTTCCAGCCCGCGCATGAAATCGAGCGTGTGGCCCACCATGTGCTCCATCTCCTCGAGATCCTTGCCGAACTTCGATCGCAGCTGCGGATCGTCGAGCAGCTCGGCACGCAGGCGCAGCCGCGTGATAGGCGTTTTGAGATCGTGCGACATGGCCGCGAGGATGCGCGTGCGGTCGCGCAGGTAGCTCGCGAGTCGCGCCTGCATCGTATTGAAGGCGCGGGCGGCGCGCCGCACTTCGAGCGGGCCGGTTTCGGGCAGCGGCGGACGTTCGATGTTCCTGCCCAGCGCCTCAGCGGCCACGGCGAGCGTGTCCAGCGGCCGCGTGGCCCAGCGCACCGCGATGAGGGAGAGGACGATGACGGTAACCAGCAGGATGGCAAGGCTGCCGAGGACGCGATGAGGCCAGCTGAGCGTCTCCGGCGGCTGGTGCGAATCGAAAGTCACCAGGGTGCCGTCGTGGAGCCGCACGCGTGCGTGGAATGCCAGACCAGGCTGCGAAAACATATGCGCGCTGCGATCCATGGCGGGCCAGCCGCCGTGCATGCCGGCGGGGCCCGCGTAACCGTGCATGGAACCTGCGCCCCGATACGGCGTCGCGTCCGTCGCTACCACCGATACCGGCCATTCGTCGCCAAGCGCGTGCTTGAGCATCGCTTCGAAGAATGCGGCCCGCGGACCGCGCTGCGCATCGCCGGTCCCCGCGCTCGAGGGCGTAAAACCCAGGCTGATGACCAGCGGCGGCGCGCTCAGTATCGACAGCATTCTGAGGCGCTCTTCCGCAGAAAGCGGCTCCAGCACTCTGACGATATCGGCGATACGCTGGGCGGACTGCATTCCGCTCGTCTGCGCCAGCAGTAGACCGCGCTCGTGGGCGTGTATGGCGAGGCTGAGCAGCTGCGCGACAACGAGTCCGCTCATCAGCACCAGCACCAGGCGGCTGAAAAGCGACTGCGGCACGAGACGCATCAGGCCTCCCGCTCGACCTGTGCGGCGAAGACGTAGCCTTCACCGCGCACCGTCTTGATCAGGGTGGGCTCTCTCGCGTCGTCGTGAAAGCGCTGACGCAGGCGGCTCACCTGCACGTCGATTGCCCGGTCGAAAGGTGCGGCATCCCGCGAGAGCATGAGATCGATGAGCTGATCGCGCGTGAGCACACGGTTCGGATGGCTCACGAATACCCTGAGCAGCTTGAACTCCGTACCGCTCAGCGGCACCACCACCTGCTCGGGTGACACGAGGTGGCGTGCCGCAAGATCGAGGGTCCAGCCGGCAAAGCACAGGCGGGTGGCTTCGACGGGCTCCAGGTTATCCGGCAGCGAGCGGCTGCGCCGCAAAACGCTTTTGATGCGCGCGAGAAGCTCGCGCGGGTTGAAGGGCTTGGCCAGATAATCGTCGGCGCCCATCTCCAGGCCGACGATGCGCTCGGTTTCCTCACCCCGGGCGGTGAGCATGATGATCGGTATGGACGAGCGCGCGCGCAGGGTGCGGCACAGCACGAAGCCGTCGTCGCCGGGAAGCATGACGTCGAGGACGATGAGGTCGGGCATGCTGCGATCGAGGGCAGCCCACATCGCCTTCCCATCCGCGACGGTCGTTACCCGATACGCGTTGCGCTCCAGATATTGCGAAAGGAGGCTGCGAATCTCCGCGTCGTCGTCGACGATGAGCACGTGGTCGGGTGTCGTCATGCCGCCGTTATACCTGCGCTCAGCGGCGCCGTGCAAAAACTTTGTATCGCCGTGTGTCAGGCCGGGTTTCGATACATTGCGATACAAAAACGCCCTGCCATGACATCTGCGGGTTACACCGCGCGAGTCCAATGGGTTCACGGGCCGCAGCACTCGCCCTAACGCGGCGCCCGGGGCCACCCCGGGCGCCGACCCACAGCAACCTTTTGGATGGAGATCGACATGAAAAAATTGAACACACTGGCAGCGGTGCTTACGGGTGCGCTCGGCCTCACCGTCGCCCTCGCGGCTTCGGCGCAGGGCGAACCTGGCAACATGGGCACCACGGGCACCATGGGGAACATGGGCGCGATGCACGCGCAGATGATGGCGCAAATGGGCGGACAGATGGGCGGACGAATGAGTGGCCAGCACGGCATGGGCGCAGGGCAGGGCGCGGGGGAGGCGGGCCACCGACACGGGACTGAGGGTCACGGAGGTAAAACCGGGACGGGTCCGATGGCCGCCGGGTGTCCGGCGGGTGCCGCTCCTGCTGCACAATCGGGCGAAGCGCGCTAAAGCGCAGGAGGCAGGCGGGGCCTACCCGCCTGCGGGTCCGGGCGACAGGCGCAAGAACCACGAGCACACGAGCACAGGAGACAGAGCACTATGCACCTCATTTCACGGCTACGTGCCGCACTGGCCGCGATCTCATGCACGACGCTGCTGATCACGCCTTCATTCGCGCAGTCCCCGCATACCCATCTGCACAGCTTCGGAGACGCCGAAAAGTGGGCCCGCATCTTCGATGATCCGCAGCGCGATGCGTGGCAGAAACCGCACGAGGTGATTCAGGCGCTGGCGCTGAAGCCGGACGCGATCGTTGCCGACATCGGTGCGGGGACCGGTTACCTCTCGATGCGGCTTGCGCGCATGGTCCCTAATGGGCGCATCTACGCAGTCGATACCGAACCCGACATGGTGAAGCACCTTGCGGATCGCGCGAAGCGCGAAGGACTGAACAACGTGACCGCGCTGGCAGGCGCGGCGGGCGATCCGCGATTGCCGGAAAAAGTTGACCTCATCGTGCTCGTGGACGTCTACCACCACATCGACGAGCGCGAGCGCTATTTCCGCAATCTCGCCGCCGCGCTAAAGCCCGGCGGGCGCATCGCCATCATCGATTTCCGCATGGACGCACCCGAGGGCCCGCCCAGGGCTACGCGCATCGAGCCGGCGCGCGTGGAAGCCGAAATGCAGCGAGCGGGATACGCGCGCACGCAGGCGCACGCTTTTCTCCCGCGGCAATACTTCCTCGTGTTCCAGCCCTAGTTGTACTGTGTCACGCGCGGCGGGCGACCGATCCGCAGCACGGGCAACGTTGCAGACGACGCACGAGTTCGATGCTGACGAGGTAACGTAGCGTGGGGATCGAATCCGGCACG
>JBKJKJ010000422.1:0-3088 GCA_046597455.1 Burkholderiales bacterium | reverse complement strand
CCGCAACGACGATGTAGCCGCCCGCGCCTGACGGTTTCGCCAGGGCAACCATCTGCCTGTCGCCGACCAGCACGCGCGAGCCCACGGGATAATCCGGAACGAGTATCAGCGTGACCTGTCCATAAGGCGTCGAGAGCACGACGTGATCGCCGACGCCCCCCGGAACAGGACACTTGCCCAGATAGCGCACAGTCGTTCCGTCTGCCGGCTGCCTCAGACCCAGACGCCTGAATGCGGCCTGCATGACCTGCGGATCGCCCGCGCGGCCCTCCTTCAACAGGCGCGGCTCCTGATCGAGCACGAACGAGATCGCAGCCACTGCAGCATTGGGCGCGATCGCGGTCGCGGTCGCCACCGGCGCGGCGTCGTGTCCGGTGTCGTAGCTGCGGTAGAGCTGCGCCCCCAGGACGACACCGAGCAGCAGCGTCGCGGCCATGGCCCACATGCCGTAGCGCAACGGGCGCGACGCCCTGTCCCTTTGAGCGAGCAGCACCCGGTCCGCAAGCGCATCGGGAACGCTGACGAACACCGACTGTGCCCGCCGCACATCCCGCGCGGACGCCTCCACGGCCGCTTTGGCGCAGGCGTCGCATTCCAGCGCATGGTTTTCCTGATCGACCGTCAGCTCGCGCGGATACACGAACAGGAGTCTTCTGAATTCGATGCAGTTCATCGTGCGGTTCCTCGTTGTGCCGGCGCAGCATCGTCAGCGTGCCGCAGCGCGATCCGCGCTCGCGTCAGACGTGTCATCACTGCGCCTTCCGTAATATTCATGATGTCGGCGATTTCCTTGCAGGTGTAGCCGCCGATCCACTGCAGCAGCAGCGGCTCGCGGTAGCTCACGGGAAGCGCGAGCACGGCATCGCGAACTTCGAGCTCCTCGCCGAAATTCGCTGCGGGATCGGCGATCTGCTCCAGATTGTCGTTGTCGGCCATCCTGAAGCGCTTGCGCTCGTAGAGCCGCGCACGCTCGTGGCGCAGTATCGTGTACAGCCAGCTTCTCGCGGCTGTCTGTTCGCGCAGGGCTTCCCAGGCTTTCCAGGCGCGTGCGAAGGTTTCCTGGACCAGGTCCTCGGCCTGAAAGCTGTCCCGGCACAGCCAGTAGGCGTAGCGGTAAAGCTCCGCCGAATAGGCCCGAACCAGGCTTTCGAACTTGGTCTGTTTGGTCTCGAACATCACGTATTGAGCCTCCTGGGTGCACGAGACCCGGGGTATGGCGCGAACCTTACACGTCGGCGTGGAAAAACCTGCTTCTGATCGAGTCGGCCCCCCGATTGCTGCGGCACGGTTCGCCTATCGGCCGGCACGGCGCGAGTACTATGCCGGAGCGGGAGCATCCGCCGATACAAATAAAAGAGGCCCAGCAATGCAATCGCCGGATCAACCCGTCCTCAGGGACATCGTACTCATCGGCGGCGGTCACAGCCACGTCGGGGTGCTCAGGCACTTCGGCATGCACCCGTTGCCCGGAGTCCGCCTGACCCTGATCTGCCGCGACACCCATACGCCGTACTCCGGGATGCTCCCCGGTTACATCGCCGGACACTACAGTTACGATGAGGTCCACATCGACCTCTCCCGGCTCGCCGAGTTTGCCCGTGCGCGATTTCTTCGCGACGAAGCGGCGGGACTCGATCGGGATGGGCGCACGGTAATCTGCCGCGATAGGCCACCCGTACGCTACGACGTGCTGTCGATCAACATCGGCTCCACCCCGCAGATGAGCCAGGTTCCCGGTGCAGCGGAGCACGCCGTTCCCGTAAAGCCGATCAACCGCTTCGACTCGCGCTGGCAGTCGCTGCTCGAGCGCGTGCGCAACCATCGGGGAGCGACACGCATCGCGGTCGTGGGCGGCGGGGCCGGCGGGGTCGAGCTGACGCTGGCGATGCAGTATCGATTGCGCAACGAATTGCAGGCGGCGGGGCGTGACCCGAACGAGCTCTCGTTCGATCTGCTGACCAGCAGCGCCGACATTCTGCCGACTCACAATGTCCGCGTGCGCCACGCCTTCGAGCGGGTGCTCGCCGAGCGCGGCGTCGTCGTGCATCGCAGCGCCGAAGTCGATCGGGTGTCCGCGACGCAGCTGCACACCGCAGAAGGCGAAACAGTGCCTGCCGACGAGATCATCTGGGTAACGCGCGCCGGCGGCGCACCGTGGCTGCGCGAGACCGGCCTCGCACTCGATGCCGACGGCTTCATTCAGGTGCGCGACACGCTGCAAAGCTTGACCGACCCCGCTATATTCGCCGCGGGCGACATCGCCAGCATGGTCGACTACCCGCTCGAAAAGGCCGGTGTGTTCGCCGTGCGTCAGGCGCGCCCGCTCGCGGCGAACCTGCGCCGCGCCGTGCGGGGCAAAGCACTTAAGCCGTATCGCCCGCAGCGCCGCTGGCTCGCCCTGATCAGCACGGGCGACCGGTATGCGGTGGCTTCGCGCGGCGCAATCGGGATGAAAGGCGCGTGGATCTGGCGCTGGAAAGACTGGATCGATCGGCGCTTCATGCGCAGGTTCAGCGACCTGCCGCCCATGGCAGCCGAGGCATCGGCCGCGCCCCCGGCGGTCAAGCTCGACGCCGAGGAAGCCGCGCAAGCCATCTCCGCCATCGCCATGCGCTGCGGCGGCTGCGGCGCGAAAGTCGGCGCGACGGTGCTCTCGCGCGCCCTCGGTGAGCTGCGTCCCGTCGAGCGCGACGACGTGCTGATCGGCCTGCACGCGCCGGACGACGCTGCGGTTGTGCGCGTGCCGCCGGGCAAGGCGATGGTGCATACGGTGGATTTCTTCCGCGCTTTCATCGACGACCCCTACCTCTTCGGTAAAGTCGCAGCCAACCATGCGCTTGGGGACATCTTCGCGATGGGCGCGGAGGCGCAGTCGGCAACGGCGATCGTCACCGTGCCCTCGGGACTGGAGTCCAAGGTGGAGGACGTGCTGCTGCAGATGATGTCGGGCGCGGTCGAAGTACTGAACGATGCCGGTTGCGCGCTGGTCGGCGGCCACACGGGTGAAGGCAAGGAGCTCGCGCTGGGTTTCGCGATCAACGGCCTGGTGGATGAAGCGATGGCGTCGGTGATGCGCAAGAGCGGCATG
>JBKJKJ010000374.1:0-5939 GCA_046597455.1 Burkholderiales bacterium | reverse complement strand
ATCGGGCGCGCGGCGCTGAACTGGCGAAAGTGCTCGGGCCGCATCGCGCCGTGCTGCTGCGGGCACACGGCGCTGCGATCACCGGGGCGAGCGTCGAGGATGCGGTAGCCGGCGCGTTTCTTTTCGAAGAGAACGCCCATCGCGCGTGCATCTGCGCCGGGCTCGGCGCACCGCGGTGGATCGACGAGGAAACCGCAGCGGCGGCCGGCAGCGAGCTGCTCGCCAGCCGCGGGCCGTTCCGGCGTGTCTGGGCACTCGTCGAAAGCGAGGACGAATCCTCATGAACCGGTGGTCGCTCGTATCCCTGATTGCGGCAGCGGCATTCTACGCGCCGCCTGCGGCGGCGCAGGCCTATCCGGTCAAACCCATCCGCCTGATCCTGCCTTTCGCCGGAGGGACCGAGCTCATCGGCCGCATGGTCGGCAGCAAGCTCTCACCCGTCCTGGGCCAGCAGATCGTGCCTGACCCCAGACTCGGCGCAGCCGGAAATATCGGTTGGGAAGCTGCCGCGCGCGCCGTGCCGGACGGCTACACGCTCGTCATGGGCGCGGTTCCGCTGCTGACCAATCCGCATCTGAACCCAAAGGTGGCGTACGACCCGCTGCGCAGCTTCGCGCCGATCGCGCTCCTCGCGACGATTCCCAACATCATTGCTGTGCATCCTTCGGTTCCCGCGAAGACGCTGCGTGAGCTGATTCAGCTTGCCCGCGCCCGGCCGACGCAGATTGCATACGGTTCCGGCGGAGTCGGTTCGGCGAACCACCTCGCGGCGGAGTTTCTGCAATCGCTCGCACAGATCCGGCTCACGCACGTGCCGTACAAAAGCGCAACGCTCGGGCTCAATGGCGCGCTGAGCGGTGAAGTCGACATGGTGATCGTGGTGGTGTCCAGCGCGGTCTCGCTGATGAACGCAGGCAAGATGCGCGGCCTCGTCATGCTGGACGTGAAGCGCAACGCTTCGGCGCCGCTGGTTCCGACGAGTGCCGAAGCCGGTCTGCCGCAACTCGTCGCGGTGAACTGGTATGCCCTGCTTGCACCGAGCGGTGTGCCGCGCTCGATCGTCGACCGCCTCAACGTCGAGGCGGTGAAAGCGATGAATTCTGCGGACACGCGTGCGAGCCTGGCGGCCATGGGCGGCGAGCCCGCATCGGCCGGCCCGGAGCAGACTGCCGATTTCCTGCGCGACGAATTTGCGCGCTGGGGCAAGGTGATACGCGAAGCGAAAATCAAGGCGGAGTGAAACAGCCCGGAAGTTGCTCTCGTACACTGGGCAGCCAGCCCTCAGTCCAAATTTTTGCCCTATCGCCTTCGATGCCCTATGCTTGGCGCCAAATAAGTATAAGGAGCTGTAATGTCGTTACGTTTTGCATCAGCCGCCGCGGCACTCGTTCTGCTCTGCGCCATATCTGCCCCTATCGTCGCGCAGACTCAGGCGTTTCCGGTGAAGCCGGTGCGCATCATCGTCGCATTCCCGCCCGGCGGCGGCACCGACATCGTCGCGCGCATCGTCGGGCAGAAGCTCGGGGAGAGCTGGGGCCAGCAGGTGGTGGTCGAAAACCGCGCAGGTGCGTCGGGTGTCATCGGCACCGAGGTCGCAGCGCGCGCCGCACCTGACGGTTACACCTGGTTCATGGGTACGATGGGCAATCTCACCGTGAATCAATATCTCTACCAGAAAATGCCGGTCGATCCGCAGCGCGACCTGACCGCGCTGAGCCAAGTCGTCGCGGTTCATTTCGTCATGGTGTCGCATCCTTCGCTGCCAGCGAAAAACGTGAAAGAACTGATCGCGCTCGCCAAGGCGCAGCCCGGAAAAATCAACTATGCGTCATCGGGGCCAGGGGGTGCGCCGCATCTGGCGGGCGAGCTCCTGAAAAGCATGGCGGGAATCGATCTCGTTCACATTCCCTATAAAGGCAGCGGGCCGAGTTTCACCGATCTGCTCGGAGGGCAGGTGTCGCTCACGTTCGACAGCCTGTTGCAGGCCTTGCCGTATATCAAGGCGGGCAAGCTCAATGCGTTGGCGGTGCTGGGCTCGAAGCGCTCGCCGCTGCTGCCGCAGGTACCGACCGTATCCGAATCGGGCGTGCCCGGATACGAGCTCACCAACTGGTTTGGCCTCGTCGTGCCCGCTGCAACGCCGCGGGACCTCGTCACGCGCTTCCAGGGCGATGTGTCCAAAGTGCTGGCGCAGCCCGATGTGCGCGACAAGCTGCAGGCGATGGGCGCGGACGTGATCGGCAGCATGCCGGACCGGTTCGCGGCCTTCATGCGTGCGGAAACCGCCAAGTGGGGAAAAGTCATCAAAGCGGCGAACATCCGCGCGGAATAAATGCCGGGCGGCGTCCAGCGCGACCTGTTCGGTGGCTCCTCGCAATTTCCGGAAGGCTTCGTCTACGCGCCCGAGCTCATCGAGCGCGCAGAGGAAGCCGATTTGCTCGCGGCGATCGGCGCGCTGCCGCTGCAGGAAGCGCAATACAAGGCCTACACGGCAAAGCGGCGCACGGTCAGTTATGGCGGCAAGTTCGACTACACCCGCAGCGTGCTGAACCCGATGCCGCCGATACCGGAATTTCTCGCGCCGCTGCGCGAGAAAGTCGCGAGCTGGGTGGGACTGCCGGCCGGGGCATTCGTCTATGGACTGGTGAGCGAATACCGCCCGGGAACCCCGCTCGGCTGGCACCGCGACGTTCCGGATTTCGAAGTTATCGTCGGCGTGTCGCTCGGCGGCGCCGCGCGCATGAAGCTGCGGCCGTACCGGCCGGGTGGGCGCAATCTCCGACAGGACGTGATCGCGCTCGAGCTCGCGCCGCGCTCGGCCTATGCGATACGCGGCGCCGCGCGCTGGAGTTGGCAGCACAGCATAGCCGCGACGAAGGCGCTGCGGTACTCGATTACGTTCAGGACATCCCGTACGTGAGGCCGGGGTCTGCTATCGCTCCCCGCCCCCTGCGCATGAGCGGCGCGTACTGTCATGCATAAGCTGCAGCGCCCGTTCTACGATCGCGACACCATCGAGGTGGCGAAAGATCTGCTCGGCAAGCATCTCGTCCACGTCACCGGCGGCGCCGAGCGCATCGGGCGCATCGTGGAAGTCGAAGCCTATCTCGGCCCGCACGATCTCGCCGCTCACTCGGCGAAAGGCCTGACCCCGCGAACCAAAGTCATGTTCGGTCCGCCGGGCCATGCGTATGTGTATCTCATCTACGGTATCTATAACTGCATGAACGTGGTGACACAGGCCGAAGGCAAGGCTTCGGCGGTGCTGCTGCGCGCACTCGAGCCGGTGCGCGGTATCGACGATCGCACCCAGGGTCCCGGCCTTCTGTGCAGGGCGATGAATATCGACAGGCGGCAGAACGGGCACGATCTGCTGAGCGACGATTTCTATATCGCCGACCCCGGCTCGCACGCCAAGCCTGCGATCGTGAAGCGGCCCCGCATCGGCGTCGATTACGCCGGACACTGGGCGCGAAGGCTCCTTCGGTTTTACGTCAAAGGCAATGCTTACGTGTCGAAGCCGTAGCGGTATCTCCCGGTGCACGAGAAAAGGGTTTCAGCAACGGAGGGCGGGGGAGCGTGCGGGCGTAGCGGGGAATCGAAACCGGCTGAGCCGACGCAGGCACGTCGATTCGCGATATCATGCGCCGCTCATTTGCCCGTTGAAGACACCCTCATGCGATCCAGTTTAATGGCCGAGCGCGCTGCACGGTCTCCCGGCCTTCACGTTCACCGTGTGCTCGTTGCGCTTTTTGCCTTCTTCGCGCTGGCGGGGCTCGCTTGCGCCGCCGAGAAAGTTCTGTACGAAAAGGCTTCCGCCTACAACAACATCATCGTCACCGAAGACGAGAGCGGAATGCGGGTGCTGCGCTTCGAGATGAACGGTGCGCGGCAAAGCATTGCGAAGCCCGGTGACCCGACTTATCTCGGGTTTGCCTACACCAAAGTCGCTTTTGTCGGGCTCGCGCTGTCCGACGAGCCCCGGCGCATCATGATCGTCGGTCTGGGCGGCGGCACCATGCCGATGTTTCTGCGCCATTATTATCCGCAGGCCACCATCGACGTCGTCGACATCGATCCCGACGTCGTGAAAGTCGCCACTGAATACTTCGGGTTCCGGGAGGACGCGAGCCTCCACGCGCACGTCGGGGACGGGCGCAAGTTCGTCGAAGCTGTGCGCGAGCCTTACGACGTGGTGTTCCTGGACGCTTTCGGCACGAGCAACGTGCCGCCTCATCTGACAACTGTCGAGTTCCTGCGTGCGGTCAGACGCAGCGTGAAACCCGGTGGCGTGGTCATCGGAAATATCTGGGGACGGCCGGTCAACTCGCTTTACGACTCCATGGTGCGCACTTACCAGGAGGTATTCGACGAGCTTTCCATTCTCGAAGTCCCCGGAACGACCAACAAGATCCTGCTCGCCCTGCCGCGCAAGCAGGCGCTCGACCGCGTCCAGTTGAGCGCGCTGGCCCGCAAGACTGCTGCCGCCAAGCGCTTCGAGTTCGACCTCGGCAACATCGAGCCGGATCAGTTCAGTAACGCGAGCCGCAAGAGCACGAGCGGCCGCGTGCTGCGCGATCTGGATACAATAAGCGGTAGCCGTCGATCGAGCGCGGAGTCAGCACCCGCGAAAGTCGTCCGATGACGAAAAATACACAGCGTCGAGCGCCAGCAATTCGGGCTTATCGCGAGTCCGGTGTGACGGAGTGCCTGCCCGGGTACGCGTCCTGCTGGGTAAGCTCGACGTGTTTCTCATGCAGGGAGTACAAGGCACCATGTCCAGCGTAATCGGTATCGTGGCTCGAGTCTGGAGCCGTTTTTTCAACACGCTCGCCGAACGCAACGAGCGTGCAGTCGCGGCCTGGAGCTCTTCGTTGCAATACAAGCGCCGTTACACCAACCCCGACGACGCCAAAGAGGCGCGCCGGATGTCGTAGTCGCCGTCTGATTCGACCGGGTGCCAACGGTGCCGGGGCGTGACAAAAAAGGGAGACCCACAGGTCTCCCTTTTTTTTCGGTTGGACCCCCGTTCGCGAGGGCTTTAAAAATACGGCCGGCGAAAAAAAGACCCGGCGCACTGGGCGCGCCGGGTCAACTTACTAAGGCCTCACAAGGAGGAGGAAGCGAGGCCCCTGTCCGCCACGTGGCCGTGGCAAGAGAAAGCAAAGCAATCGGGGTGCCTGTTCAACGCCGAAGTTTCGCCGACGTTTAATCTGGGCATACGCCGTTTCGCGGTGAACGGCGACGGCTTCCCCCGGGCGCCGATGTGGATCGGCGCTCGAATTCCATGCCGTCAATCCACGGGGCATGCGCGCCTCCATGCCTGCGCCCGATTCGCGTCGCTTTACATCCGAATGTCTTGCGTCATACAATGGGAATCATTCTCATTAAGACGTTATTACGAACCGGTCGATAGCAGACGTGATCACCGCACCCCCTCCTTTCGAAAACGAGTCCCCCGAGGCGAAGCACCCTGTGCCGTGCAATGAGCAACATGTGCGCGCCCAGGCGGCATCGGCGGCAAGACCGAAGCCGATTCGTGTTACCAGCCGCGAGCTGCTGCAGGGGCGCGCGGAGCTGATCATCGTCCACGACGGTCGCGAATACCGACTGCGCATCACCCAGAACGGAAGACTGTTACTGACGGCATGACGCTATCGCAACCTTCCGGGGGCGCAGCCGGCCAGGCTGGCAGGCCCACTCTCACCCTCGATGCAAGCCTGCTGACGCATTCCGATTCGCGCGCATTCAGACCGCCCGGCTCGGCCCGGCTGACGACCGGCGCTACCGTGATCGCGCTACACGCGCTGGTGCTCGCAGCGCTCTGGATGGTCGCCCCGGTGCCCCCCGTATCCATCCCGTCACCGCCCATCATGGTCAGCCTGGTTTCGCCCCCGCCGGAGAAGCCCCACGTGCTGCCCACGCCGCCCGCCCCCCCC
>JBKJKJ010000308.1:0-28757 GCA_046597455.1 Burkholderiales bacterium | reverse complement strand
GGCCAGGTCGCCGCCCGATGGGTATACGCTGTTGATGGTGACCAACAGCCATGTCATCAACGCCGGCATCCACAAAAGCCTGCGTTACGATCCGATCAACGATTTCGCGCCGGTATCGCTCGTCGCAAGCGTTCCCCATCTCGTCGTGGTTCACCCGAGCGTGCCCGTGACCTCGGTCAAGGGACTGATCGCGCTTGCGAAGCGGCGCCCCGGCGACCTGCTGGCCGCATCGGCCGGCACGGGTTCGGGTACGCATCTCGCGTTCGAGCTGTTCGCCGCGATGGCGCAGGTGAACATCGTGCACGTGCCTTACAAAAGCGGTTCCGCGGCGATCGTCGATCTCGCCGGCGGCCACGTGCAGCTCATGTTCAGCAACATGATCAACTCGATGCCGCACGTGCGCGCAGGTCGCCTGAAAGCGCTCGCCATTACGTCGACCAGGCGCTCCCCGCTCAGCCCGGAATTGCCGGCCGTGTCCGAATCCGGGGTGCCCGGATTCCAGTCCGACGTGTGGTACGGGGTGCTCGTGCCGGCGCGCACGCCGGCCGACATCGTGCAGCGCCTGCAGCGTGAAGTCGTGGCGATCCTGAAGACAGCGGATTTCCGGAACAAGGCGGCAACCCAGGGCGCCGAAGTCATCGGCAGCACGCCGGCGGAATTCGCGGCGCTGATGCGCAGCGATCTTGAAAAATGGGCGAGGCTCACGTCGAAGCTCAAATTGCAGGTCGAATGAGGAAAAACCGATGACCAGACTTTTTCAGAAGCTCGAAGCCGGCGAAATGGCGCTAGGCGTGTGGCTGAAAAGCGGCCCGACGTGGGTCTCGACGATCGCGCAGGCGGGTTACGATTTCGTTCGACCCGACATGATGTTCTCGGCGATGGACTGGACGCAGCTCGACCACATCCACCGCACCGCGCTCGCGGCGGGGATCACGACGTGGGTGAGGGTGCCCGCAAACCCGTGGCTCGGCGGCACCGGCCAGCTCCAGGTCACGGTGGACGTGCAGCGCGCGTTCAGTCTCGGCATCCAGATCGTCGGCGCGTCGATCGCCTCGGCGGAACAGGTGCGGGCCTGCGTGGAAGTCTCGAAAGACTGGCATCGTTCCGGAACCGGCGAGTACCCGAGCTCCGACGCGAGCTTCAAGGCGATGCATCAGAAATCCGCGAACACGGCGATCTTCGCGCCTCACGTGGAGGCGGGAACGGCGATCGACGAGATCGACGCGATACTCGACGTCAAGGGTGTGCGCATCGTCATGCTCGCGATGACCGATCTGAGCAAAGCGCTTGGCCATGCCTTCCAGTACGATCACGAGGAAGTCTGGAAGACACTCGATTCGATCGTCGAGAAGGCCAAGGCCCGGGGCATCGTCATCGCCGCCAATATGGGTTACGCCTACACGACTCACGACGCGATGCGCGATCGCGTCAAGCGGCTATACGACCACGGCGTTCGCATCTGCCTCATGCAGGGCGCGGACAGCCAGTACGAGAACTTCGCGCGAACACTGATCGGCGATATTCGCAGCTCGATAGGATGAGACGTGCCTGGGCATGTTCCCATCGGCGCCCGCCGCGGAGTGAGCGCCGGTCAGTGGTGAATGATGCGTGAAACGGGAAGCCGTAGCCCGGCCTGAAACTTGAGGCCCCTGCGCTACGCTGCGGGTGCGAGCACGTGGATCACACGACTGGCGATCAGGTCTTTTACCTTGCCGGCGTACGCAGCCATGTGCGGTGCGGCCGCGTGCGCCTTGAGCGCCTGCGCGTCGCGCCACTTCTCGACGAAGACGAAGGTGTCTGCGCCGAACCTGGTCTGGAAACTGCCGAGTCCTTCAGCGTCTACCGTGAGCTCGTATTCGATGCATCCGTCTTCGGCCCGAACGGCCGCGATGTTGGCTCTGGCGGCGTCCATTATGGTTTCACGCTGACCGGGTTTGGCGGTAATGATGGCTAGGATGTGAATCACTCGGTTTCTCCTGTTGTTACTCGAAATACTTCAAAGCTGCATCCACCCATGGGCGCAACTGATCCCCCAGCGCATGGTCATCCAGAGCGTCGTAAGCGGCGCTGGCAGACGAGTACTTGACCCGGTTTTGAACCAGGTTATAGCGGTGAGCGCCCAACTTCAGATGCGCGCCGCCGGGATAGACGTGCACGTGTGGCGAATTGGCGCCCCCGCCATAATAACTGTCCTTGTCATTCTTGATCACCTGCACGATCTTTGGGGCCATCACGGTCTTTTTCGCGCCTGCAGCGCCCACCAGTTTTTTTTCGTATTGCTTGCTATGCGCGGAACACATGCCGTCGGCTTTCGCCCAGCTTTTGCAACCTTTCACGTTACACATCACTGCTGCCATGTCGAGCCTCCATGTGTAAACAATGATTGACGGGGTCGGAACGTTGAAATGCCGGTGGACCGCTCAACGTTCCATCAGGCGGCCGAAGCACGCGGCCTGAAGCGGCGGACAGACCAGGCATGATAAGGCCTCGCTGTCAGCGCAGGGTCAGGGACGCGATTCAGTGGTGCGCGGGCGGTTGCGTCGAGACGAACGATGGCCGAGCGCTGATGCGGTCGAACCAGTCGCACAGTTTCGGATGATTTGCCCGCCAGCGAAACTCGGGATTCCGGGCGTCGAGCCCGAGTGCGCAGGCGAGCGTGATCTGGGCCATGTTGAGCACCCCGCGCATCAGCGGATGATCGATCTGCTTCTCCCAAAGATCGGACAATCGTGCGCTGCGGCTCGCTTCGTGTTCGATGATCGTGGGCGAACGCTCGTTCAGTGGGCGCGAGAGCTCGCGGCTCCAGACGGCAAGCCCGTCCATCATGCTTCTCGCCAGCGCTTCGAGACGGCGCGCCTCCCATGCAGGGGCTCCGACAGGCAGATCGAAAACGGGTTTCTCATCGAGTTGATCCAGGTAGGCGCAGATGACCGCGGATTCCTCCAGTCCGACGCCGTCGTCGCGGATGAGATAGGGGACCCGGCCGGATGGATTGATGTCGTAGTAAGGGCTGTTCGCAAGACGCGTTCGGGCGGCGACGATCTCGATGCGGCTCTCCAGTCCTTTCTCGAGTATCACGATCCGTGCGGCCCGCGCGTATGGTGAGCCTTCAGTGATGTACAGTTTCATGATTCGAAGTGTGCATGGCTCGTTCGAAGCAGGCAAGGCTGTGCGGCGAATCACATGCGCGCGCGGGTCCGGTCCGAAGCACCGCGGTCTACCCGCGTGCATGGAACTATTCGGGCGTGATGCCGGCGCTCTTCCCGACTATCGTGCGTATGGACACGCGCCGGTCGTCACGAAGGCAACTTGGGCGGCTTCGCCAGCAGAAAGAACATCGACCCGAATCCGGCCATGACCGCCAGGACCGTAAAGCCTGCGCGATAGTTTCCGGTCCAGTCGGCGAACACACCCGCCACCAGTGGTCCGCCGATCTGCCCGAACACGGTGATCAGGGACGACAGGCCGATGATCATGCCGATCGAGCCGCGGCCGAAGTAATCGGCGCGGATCGCCTGCATGAACGGGCCGCGCAGCCCCCACGCCGTGCCGTGCACCAGCGCGGAAAATGCCAGGATGACCGGCCCTGTGGCATACGTGAGCA
Organism: Burkholderiales bacterium; assembly: GCA_046597455.1. Taxonomy (GTDB): domain Bacteria; phylum Pseudomonadota; class Gammaproteobacteria; order Burkholderiales; family SG8-41; genus JAQGMV01. The sequence continues at coordinate 25,153 of JBKJKJ010000308.1, read as the reverse complement.
TGAGCAGGCCGGCTGCGTGCATCAGCATGCAGCCTGCGGCGACCAGGCGCTTCTCGAATTTCTCGCCGATCACCCACCCGAGCATGACGCCGACGAACTGGCCTACCGTGACCAGGGCGAACACGAGCGAGGCCTGGGCGAGGGAATACCCCAGGCCTTCTTTTACATGTGTGATGACGTGCACGTTGACCGCGGTCACCACGAGCAGCGAGAAACCGTGGCCGAGCGAGATCAGCCAGAAAGCGCTGGTGTGCAGTGCTTCGCGCGCAGTGAACGCACGTCGGGCGGGCGCCTCGGCCTGTCCGGTGACCCTGGGCGCAGGCGGCAGGCCGTCCACCGTTTCGCCGTGATCCTCGGGGCGGCTGCGGATCACCCGCGCGAGCGGCCAGCCGATCAGGATGGCGATGACGCCCGAGCCGAACGCAGTCGCGCGCCAGCCGAAGCTCTGGATCGACCAGGCAACCGCGACTACGAAAATTCCGCCGAGCGCACCGCCGAACTGAAGTGCCGACAGCGCCTTTGCACGGCGCAACTCGAACCACTGGATGATCGCCACGCTCACGAGGAAATTGCTGAACATGCTCGACCCGAGCGCGACAACGAGGAATGCCGCGTAGAAGGCGATCAGCGTATCGACCTGGCTGAGGAGCATGAAGCCGACGCCGAATGTGACGATGCCGGCGCGGATGATGCCCTGCGCGCCGAAGCGGTCGACCATCCAGCCGAGCACCGGACCGAGCAGCGCGACCTCGGTCGATTTCAGCGCGGCTGCGCCAGCAACGGAAGTCTTGCTCCAGCCCCGATCCTCGACCAGGACGGCGAGGTAGACGCCGAAAGCCTGGTTCAGCAGCAGGCTCTGCAGAAATTGCAGGGCACCGCCCGCAACCACGATGCGCCAGCCGTAGAAAGTCTTCATCGAATGCCCGGCAGGATGACGCAAGAAGCGCCGAACGAAAGCAACGTCGATCTACCGGCGAAAGAATTTACGGGATGCGATCGAGCCGGAAGCTGCACTCCGGTTTCTCGGACGATGCCGGTTCAGCAAACCGCCCACGCGCTTCATCCCGGCGCGTGGTCCTGGCGCCAGGCGTAGGTAACGACCCAGTCGTCGCCCTTGCCCTCGAGACAGACTGCGGTGCCATTGCCGGGCTTGAACTCGACCACCTTGCGCGTCTCGTCGCCGCACATGAGCTTCGAGGCCGAGCGCAGCAGGTAATCGACATGACCGCACATCATGATGTCGCCGCTGGCCGCAGCGATTTCCGCGATGAAAGGCGCGACCGGATCGCCGGTATTGATGGGGTAGGCGGCTTTCACGGTTTTGTCCTTGGCGTCCAGCTTCGCGGCGATGTGCTCTGCGGTGTCGATCGTCCACTGCTTGTCGCTGTGGAGTATGCGCACCGGCGTGATGCCCAGCGCGCGCCATCGTGTCCCCAGCCGATCGGCCTGCTCGCGCCCCTTCGGGCTGATATGGCGCTGCGGGTCCTGCTCGGCCGACAGCGCGTCGGCGTGATGCACCAGATAGACTTTCATGATGGTCTGCGCCTTTACGGAGTGTCTTTCTTCAGGTTCTTTAGGGCCCGGGTCCAACCCCCGGAGTATATCCAGACGGGCCGACCCCCGGGCTCCTTCGCGGCCGCAGGCGCGTGTGGACGGCGGCCAGCCCGCTCAGCTCGTTTCCCCGCGACCCAGCAGGTCCAGTGCGCCCTCGATACGCCGGCCGCGGAAGCTCTGACGCGCCTGCAGCTTGTCCTGCGCTTCCCGCGGCAGATCGGTGAACTGCAGCACCCCCTTCTCGATCAGCGTGTAGATCAAGTCCTCGGTGACGCGAACGAAGTCGGCATCGAGCGTGCCGAACGCGGCCGCATCGCTGCCGACGCCCAGAAAAGCCAGTACCTCGATGTGAGTGGACGGAAGCGACTCGAGCGCATCGGGCGCAGACTCGGCAAGAAGCGCGACGATGCGGCCTTCGGCATTACGACGTACGTAGGGCATGAGAACCTGTAGTGGAATGATCGGCGTGCGGGCGACACGGAAATATAACCCAAGCGAGGCATTGACGTGTTCGTCTTTGCGGGCGTCCGCGCGGCTTCGCCTCGAGCTCCCGGTCGACTGCGAAGTCGCCACGAGGCTGCTTACCACATCGCGAGCCTTCGCGTACGTCCTGACCGGCGCTACGCGCAATGGCGTGCTGCTGTGGCGCGTTACGCGGTAAAGTCTTGCCGTACGCACCCGCGCGCGGCGTAGCCGTTGTTTCATTCGGAATCGCCGGGGCGCTGCGCTCAATCACGCGCGGGGCGGGACCGCCGAAGGGCGGCAGAAAAGGATTTCAACACGAAGTTGCGTTGCGCGTGGCCGCGGGCGTGACGCAGCGATGACGACCAGGGAGGATCACCATGGCAGCACAGCACGAGCGTTCCGTTTCCAGCCTCGACACGCCCGGCGCGCGCGCGCTCGCCGGCATTCGCGTCATCGAGCTCGCCGACGAGCAGGCGGAATACTGTGGATTGACGCTCGCGGGGCTGGGCGCGGACGTGATCAAGGTGGAGCCCCCCGGCGGCAGCCCCACGCGCCGGATCGGTCCGTTCTACGAGGATCGGGAGGATCCCGAGGGCTCGCTGTTCTTCTGGCAGTACAACCGCGGCAAGCGCTCTGTCGTGCTCGATCTGAAGCAGGAGAAAGACCGTGCGCGCTTTCGTGAACTCGTCGCGGGCGCCGACGTGCTGCTCGAATCCACGCCGAAGGGCGAGCTCGATCAGCTCGGATTGAGCACTGAGGCACTGAGAAAGGAATTTCCGAAACTCATCGTGGCGCGTGTATCGCCGTTCGGCGACGCGGGACCGTGGGCCGACTTCAAGGCTTCGGATCTGGTGCACCTCGCGCTGGGGGGCGTCATGATGAATTGCGGCTACGATCCGGCACCCGACGGCAAGTATGATCTACCTCCGATCGCCCCGCAGATGTGGCACGCGTACCACATCGCCGGCGAGCAACTTTCCTTCGCGATTGTCGCCGCGCTGCTCTTTCGCTTCCGTACGGGGAAAGGCCAGGATCTGTCGTGTTCGATCCACGAGGCGGTGGCCAAATCCACCGAGGTCGACCTGATGACGTGGGTGATGCGCCGCGCCCCCGTGTTCCGCCAGACCTGCCGGCACGCGCGCGAATCGGTCTCTCCGAACCCGTCCATCGCTCACACCAAAGACGGGCGGTGGGTGATGGCGAGTCTGGGCAACCGCGCGGATGACGGACAACGGCTCATCGCGCTGCTCGAGCGTTACGGCATGGCTGCCGGTTTCGATGCGGAGAGCTCTGCCGCGCCCAAGGGTGGCCGGTTCGTTCCGGGCACGGGGCCTGTCACCGCAAAGCGCGACGAGGGAATGGAGGCCGTGCAGCGTTTCGTGCGTGCGTTCACGTACGAGAACATTCCGTGGCGCGAAGCCCAGGAGGCGGGGATGCTCTGGGCGCCGCTGCGCAAGCCGCACGAGAACGCCATCGATCCGCACTGGATCAAGCGCAAAAGCGTGACCGACGTCGAGCATCCTGAACTGGGCCGCTCGTTTCGCTACGCCACCAGCAAGTGGATCTCCACCGCCAACACGTGGGCCGTCGGACGCCGTGCGCCGCTGCTGAACGAGGATGCCGAAGCGGTAACGCTGCCGTTGAAGCGTGAGTCTCCGGTGATCGACGCCGCTGCCCACACGAGCCCCGATGAGCCGCCGTCGCCGCGCGGCAAACCCTTTCCCCTGCACGGCATCCGCATCCTCGACTTCACCTGGTTCCTCGCTTCGGCCGGCGGCACGCGATTCATGAGTGCGTTCGGCGCCGAGAGCATCAAGGTCGAGTTGAAGAGTCACCCGGATACGCGGCTTGCGGCGATGGCGCCTGTCGGCGGTCGTGCTGCGCGAGACCAGGCGACGGCGCCGCTTGCCGGGGTTACGGACATCGACATGGGCGGGCAATTCAACAACAAGAATCCGGGCAAGCGCGGCATCTCGCTGAACGTGAGGCACCCGAAGGGGCTCGCGATCGCGAAACGGCTGGTGGCGATGTCGGACATCGTCGCGGAAGGCTTCTCGCCGGGCGTGCTCGACAACTGGGGCCTGGGGTACGACGCGCTGCGCGCCATCAAGCCGGACATCATTTACGTCCAGCAGTCGGGCATGGGCGCGCAGGGTACGTATGGCCGCTTTCGCACCGTGGGGCCGATCGCGAATGCGTTCGCCGGCCTGTCCGAGATGTCGGGCCTGCCCGAGCCGGCGATGCCGGCGGGATGGGGCTACTCGTATCTCGACTGGATGGGCGCCTACAGCTTCGCGCTCGCCATGCTGAGCGCACTCTTCCATCGCGAGCGCACCGGCCAGGGCCAGTGGATCGATGCCTCGCAGACCGAGGTCGGGCTCTTCATCAACGGGCCCGCCATTCTCGACTGGTCGGCTAATGGCCGGGTGTGGACTCGTACGGGAAACCGTTCGCCGTACAAGCCCGCCGCGCCGCATAACGTCTATCCGTGTGCGGGCGACGATCGGTGGCTCGCCATCGCGTGCTTCACGCAAAGCGAATGGCTCGCGTTCGTGAAGGTCGCGGAGCACCCCGAATGGGCGAAGGACAGCCGGTTCGAGAATCTGGCTGCGCGGCTCGCGCACCAGGACGCCCTCGATGCGCTGATCAGGACGTGGACGACTTCGCGCGACGCTTATCAGGCGATGCACGCGCTGCAGCAGGCGGGCGTGCCGGCCGGCGTCTGCCAGAGCGCGGGGGATCGCTGCGACCACGACCCGCAGCTCAAAGCGCTGGAATGGCTGACCGAGGTGACGGGCACGAAGATCGGCCGCTGGCCGGTGGCCGAGGTGCCGATCAAGATGAGCGAGAGCCCGGCGTACGTCGGCGGACGCCTCGACCGCGGCGCGCCGGGTTACGGCGAGGACAACGATTATGTGTTCGGCGAGCTGCTGGGAATGTCGTCGCAGGAGATCGCGGACATGGCGGGCGAGGGTGTGATCTGAAATGAATATAGAGGCAAATCCCTATGCCGCGTTGAGCGAATACATAGACCTGTTGCTCGATGCGATCTGCGTGGTGGATACGGCGGGCCGTTACGTCTACGTGAGCGCCAGTTTCGAACGCATATTCGGCTATACGCCCGACGAAGTGATCGGCAGGTGCATGATCGAGCTCGTGCATCCCGGGGACCGGGACCGGACACTGCAAACGGCCGACGGGATCATGTCCGGCAATCCCGAATACCATTTCGAGAACCGCTATGTGCGCAAGGACGGCCAGGTCGTCGATATCATGTGGTCGGCGCGCTGGTCGGAGGACCATCGCTTGCGGATTGCGGTCGCTCGGGATATCACCCGCCGCAAACGCGCCGAGTCGGTACAGGCTGCGCTCTACGCCATTTCGGAAGCCACGCATGCCGCAGAGGATCTGCCCACTCTGTTTCAGCAGATACATCGTGTCATCGGGGAGTTGTTGTCGGCGGTCAATTTTTCCATTGCGCTCTACGATGAAGAAAGCGGCGAGGTGAGTTTCCCGTACTACGTCGATGATCTCGTCCCTCGACCGGCGTCCCAGAAGCTCGATGCGGACACCCTTTACGCAAAAGTCATCCGCAGCGGCCAGGCATTGCTGCTGGCGCCGGGCGAATACGCCGGCGTGCCCGCCGCCCCCAGCCATGATTCTCGAAGCTGGCTGGGGGTGCCGCTCGAATCGCAAAAGGGCACTATCGGTGCCCTGGTCGTGCAAAGCAGTGCCGACCATGCCCACTACACCGCGGGCGACCAGGAGCTGCTCCAGTTCGTGTCCAACCAGATCGCGGCGGCCATCGAGCGCAAGCAGATGATTTCCAGCCTGCAGCGTTCGGCCCTCTACGACCGCCTGACCCAGCTTCCCAACCGCGGCCTGTTCCATGACCGCATGCAGCGGGCGCTGGCCAGGGTGCGGCGGGACCATGCGCGGCTGTCACTACTTTACGTCGACCTGGACAAATTCAAGGAGGTGAACGATACCTTCGGTCACGGCATCGGCGATCTGTTGCTGCACGAGGTTGCCCGACGTCTCGAGGTGTGTGTCCGGGCAGGCGACACCGTGTCGCGCTTCGGCGGCGACGAGTTCGTGGTCTTGCTGGAAAACGTCGCTTTGCCGGAGCACACCGGCGTGGTCATCGAAAAAATCCGCAGCGCCCTCAACACACCTTTCGAGCTGGCCGGCCAAAGAATCAGTATTCTGTCGAGCATCGGCGTTGCGCATTGTCCCCTCCATGGAGACGATGAAAGACAACTCCTGCGCCATGCCGACGAAGCCATGTATGCGCAAAAAAGACTACTTGGGTGAGCCTCGCGCCGATCGTTTCTACAACACCAGGAGCTCGACATGACCAATGATGCGCTGCGTACAATTCTGCCGATCGCCGGCTGGTCCGAGGAACGCGCGGGCGAAGTCGAGTTCACCGGCGGCACTGATCCGATATTGCCGACGCCGTTTCGCATCAGCGAGACCGGCGCTGCGGCGCTCGCCGCAGTGGGCCTCGCGGCAAGCGACCTGTGGGAATTGCGCACGGGCCGGCGCCAGACGATTGCGGTCGACACCCGGCAGGCGACAGCCTCGCTGCGCAGCGGGACGTATCTGAAGATGGAAGGCGCGCCGGTGGACTTCGGGCGCAACGCGGTGATGGGGACGTATCCCGCGAAACACGGCCGCTGGAGCTATCTACACTGCAATTTTCCAAACCATCGCGCCGCTGCGCTCAAGGTGCTCGGCGTGGCTGAAGATCGCGACGCGGTGCGCAAAGCCGTGGCGCAATGGGATGCGCTCGAGCTCGAGGAGGCGATCATCGCCGCGAAAGGTGCAGGCGGCATGGTGCGCACGATGGAGGAGTGGGCGCAGCATCCGCAAGGTATCGCGGTGGCATCGCTGCCGCTGATGGAAATCATGAAGATCGGCGAGAGCGCGCCGGAACCGCTGCCCGCCGGCGATCGGCCGCTGTCGGGAATCCGCGTGCTCGATCTCACGCGGGTCATCGCCGGGCCGACCTGTGCGCGCACGCTCGCCGAGCACGGCGCCGAGGTGCTGAAGATCACCGGCGCGCACCTGCCGAGTCTGGGCCGCCAGGAATACGACACCGGCCACGGCAAGCTCTCCGCCCATCTCGATCTGCGTGAGTCCAAAGACACGGAGATCCTGCGCGCTCTGGTGCGCGAGGCAGACGTGTTCTCGCAGGGTTACCGGCCGGGCACGCTCGGCAGTCGCGGTTTCTCGCCTGAGGCGTTGGCGCAATTGCGCCCTGGCATTGTCGCAGTCTCGCTGTGCGCTTTCGGTCATGCCGGGCCGTGGGCATCGCGCCGCGGCTTCGACACGGTGGTGCAGACGGTCAGCGGCATCACCAGCCGCCAGGGCGAGCTGTTCCCCGGCGCCGCCCCGGGCCCGCAGTTCTATCCCGTCTCGGCAATCGACTTCCTCACCGGCTATCTGATGGCGTTCGGTGCGATGGTGGCCCTCGGCCGCCGCGCGCGCGAGGGCGGCAGCTGGCACGTGCGGATCTCGCTCGCGCAGGTGGGGCGCTGGCTCGTCGAGCGCGGGCAGGTTCCGGAGGCGCAGCTCAAGGACGTGCCGAAGGAATTCTCCGCCGAGGAGCTGCAACGCTGGACGATGACGAGCGACACGCCGGTGGGCCGGTTGCAGCACCTCGCGCCGGTGGTGCGCATGTCGGAAACACCGACGCGTTGGGACCGGCCCACGGTGCCGCTCGGCCACCACCAGCCGGTGTGGCCGCCCAGATGAACGCCTCAGAGGGAAACCCAGGTGTCCCTCCGAACCTCGCTACGCTCGGCTCGCCGGTTACGAATCAGAGGGAAACCAACGTTTTCCCTCCGAACCTCCTTTCCTGTTGTCGATGGGCTCTTGGTCGGGTTTTAGGCCTGCCATGCCCAGCCGGCTGCCTCCAGTTCCAGCAGCGCCGCGAAGCGCCCGCCGCGCGCGATGAGGTCCGCCGGCGCACCGTCTTCGACGATGCGACCGTGATCCATGACGACGACCCGGTGCGCCTCTCTGGCCGTCGAGAGCCGGTGAGCGATGGTCAGCACCGCTGCGCCGCGCTCGAGCACGGTTGAACGCAGCGCCTCACGCAGCGCCGCCTCGCTCGTGCCGTCGACGAAAGACGTGGCCTCGTCGAACAGCAGAGCCGCGGGGCGCGAGACCAGCGCGCGGGTCAGCGTCAGGAGTTGCGACTGGCCCGCCGACAACTGCACGCCCGGCCCGCCGCCGGCGCCGCGCAGCACGGTGCGATAGCCGTCGGGCAGGGCGCGGATGAACGCGTGGGCGCCGCTGATCGTCGCCGCCTCGATCACATCCGACTCCGCGACACGCTCGTCTCCGAGCGTCAGATTCTCCAGCACGGTTCCGCTGAACAACTGTGACGCCTGCGGCACGATGCCGAAGGTCGCGCGTTTCTCTTCGTCCGGCAGCGCGCGCGGGTCGCGCCCCGCGACGCGAACCGTGCCTTGCCACGGCTCGTAGAGACCGGCGAGCAGGTGCACGAGGCTCGTCTTGCCGGCCCCGGTGCGCCCCACCAGCGCGACGTGTTCCCCGGCGGCAACGTGCAGCGTCACGCCGTGCAGGACCGGCGTTCCGGGCGCATAGCCGAAGACGACATCGTCGCAGTGGGGACCCGCTCGTTGCGGGCCTTTCGACGACGGCCGCGGCTGCCTGTCGGCAGGCAGGGACAGCACTTCGAAGATGCGCTCTGCGCCTGACAGCGCGCCCTGCACGGTCTGCCACTCGTCACCCAGCGCGGTCACCGGCGTGAAAAAACGCTGCAACAGCAGCGCGAACGCAATGAGGCTGCCGATCGAGATATCGATCGAAAACGTTTCGCGCGTGCCGGCCCACAGGAGAAAGGCGATGGCGCTGTAAGTCATCAACGCGGTGACGGGTGGATAGCACGAGGAATAAATCGTGGACCGGTTCGCGGCATCGAGCACCCGCCGCAGCACCTGCCGGAAGCGGGCGACGAAGCTCGCTTCCCGTTTGAAGGCCTGGATGACCTCGACGCCGCGCAAGGTTTCCTGCAGGTGGGTGTTCATCTCACCGACCGCGCGCCGGCTGGCGCGCTCCGCGTCTCGAATGCGCACCTGGAAGTATCGCGTGATCACGATGAGCGGCGGCAAGACTGCCGCCGCCGCAAGCGACAGCATGGGACTCAGAATGATCATGGCGGCAGCGATCGTGAGCAGACGAAATAGATTCGCCACCAAGGTCGCGACGCCGCTGGTAAACATCGTGTCCAGGGTATCGACGTCCGCGGTGCAGCGGCTGATGGCGTCGCCGAGGGGCGTGTGGTCGAAATAACTCGCCGGCAGGCGCTGCAGATGATCGAACAGGCGCACTCGCAGGTCGCTCAGCACGCCTTGCGCCACCGACGCCGCGAGGTATCCATAAACGAACGCGAGGATCTGGCCCAATGCGATCGCGCCCAGGTACAAAAGCGCGAGCGCGAGCAGGCCTTCGCTTTTGCCGACGGTCAGATGATCGTCGACGATCCAGCGTATGAGCACCGGGGGCAGCAGCTCGAACAGCGCGCCCGCCAGCACGAGCAGCGCAATGACGAAGAGGATGCGTTGCCTTGCCCCCATCAGCCGGACGAGCTGACGCCCGAAACCCTCGCGCTCGGTGGGTGCGGAAACGCCGACGGCGGTGATGCTCATGTTGCACCTGTCGCCACGGCCGGCTCGCTGCGCGCCTGTGCGCGGTAGATGCGCGCGTAGAGGCCTGCACGCGCCATCAGATCCTCATGCGTGCCTTCCTCCTCGATCCTGCCGTTCTCCAGCACCACGACCCGGTCGGCCTCGGGGAAGGCCGCGAGGCGCTGGGAGCACAGCAGTATCGTTGCGCGCTCGTTCGGGGGCCGTCGAGGTCCGAAGGCCTCGCGTAGCGCCGCGACGATGCGCATCTCTGTCTCGACGTCGACCGCGGAGAATGGGTCGTCGAGCACGATCAGGCCTGGAGAATCCGGGGCATAGGCCGCGATGGCGCGCGCGAGGCCCACGCGCTGTCGCTGGCCGCCGGAAATACGCACGCCGAGCTCGCCGATCGGTGTGTCCATGCCACGGGGAAATTCAGCGATGTCGGTGGCCAGCGCCGCGATCTGCACGGCCCGCGTAGCTAACGCCGGGTCCGCGGCTTCTGCTGCCATGAGCACGTTATCCCGGACCGAACCCGAGAAAACGTGCGCGTCCTGCGGGAGATAGCCGATGAGGCGAGCCTGGTGCTCGAGTATCGTGCCATCCGGTGCGCATAGCGTGACGGTGCCCGACGCGACGGGGTAGACGCCCAGCAGCGCACGCGCCAGCGCGCTTTTGCCGGAACCCACGGCCCCGGTCACCGCGACGAGGCTCCCGGGTGCAAGCTCGAGCGAGAGGTCGACGAGCGCCGGCCGGGTCGCGCCGGGATAGGTGAAGGTGACGTGCCGCAGGGCGGCGCTGACCGGGCCGCAATGGCCACGCTCACGGGTGTGCTGAACGCCCGAGTCCTCCGGGCCGGTTCCTGCGACATGGCCGGACCTGAATGATGCGAACGGCGGTTCGCGCGCCACCGTCAGGGCCGGCGCCAGCATCGGCTCCAGCCGCGCGTAGGCGGCACCGCCGCTCTGAATCGAGTTGACGAGCTGCGGGATGCGAAAGCCCCGCTCGACGAAGCGGATGAACAGGGCGAGATACCCGACGAAGGCGCCGACGCTCATCGCGCCATCGACCACGCGCTCGCCGCCCTGCCAGATCACGAACAGGATGCCGGACATCATCAAGGTGCTGTAGAGCGGCGGCAGACCCAGACGCAGGCGGGTCGCGCTGAGGTTGCGCTCGGCGAACGTGCGCGAGAATTGCCCGATCACGCCCGCCGCCGCCGCACCGCGGCCGAAAAAGCGCAGCACACGGGCCCCGGATAGCAGCTCCTGGATGCTCGCGGTCAGCGCGGCGTTCGCCTCTCTCGCACGGGTCGTTCGCGCTGCCACCCAGCGGCCCGAAGCGTGGGCGATGAGCATGGCGACCGGCACCGGCGCCAGCGCGAGGAGGGTCAGTCGTGCGTCGATGTAAAGCATCGCAACCACAAACGAACAGGAGAACAGGACGGTATCCCACGTCTCGATGGTGAACTCCCGCACGCCGACCCCGAGCACTTCGACATCGCCGACGATGCGCGCCATCTGGTCGCCGATGGCGTTTCGGTGCAGATCGGCGAGCGGCCGCGAAAGCGCCCCGCGCAGGGCGTCGGCGCGCAGGTTGGCGCGGATGCGCGCATTGGCGGTTATCAGCCACCAGCGCTTGAGTACCCGCGGCCCCTCCGTGAGCAGCGTGCCGCCTATCAGCAGCAGCGCAGCGAGCGTCATCGCCTCCGGTGTCGCCTCGCCGCGTTCCAGCGCGAGGGCTTTGTCGATCGCACGCCCCAGTAGGATGGCCGGAAGAATCACCGCGGTGTTCATGACGATGCCGGCGAGCGACCCCAGGACGAGCGCGCCCGCGACCTGGCGCAGGTACGGGCGCAGCTTCCAGAGATACGTCACGTATTCACGGCTGCACGCGCGGCGGCACCGTAAGTGAAATCGTCGAACGCCGTGACGCTGTCGGCCTTGGTCCACACGCCGACGGCGCCGCTGCCCCCGATGTGGTCGTCTTCCATCTCGATATAGGTCATGCCGTCGGAGATCACGCGGATGCGCGTGCCTGAGAATTCCGCGCGCAGGGTGTGCCACGTATTCCGCGCCACCGGCGCATCGACATACTTCAGCGTATTGCGGCGGCCATCCTGCGTGTAGTAGAGCGACACGTTGTCCTCCAGCGCATTGGCCCGCGCAACGTAATAATTGTCGCCGTCTTTGAAGCGCCACACCACGCCGCCGGCCTGGTCTTCGCTGCCCGAGATCGATTTGAACCTGACTTCGACATGGCCGTCGGCGAGCTCGGCGTCCTGCTTCACGCACCACGGGAACCTGCCGCTGCCGGATTGCCTGAGCACGTTCGGTAGGCTCGGGGCGCTCGCGTCGGCCTCGATCGACCACTTCGGCGAGCCGCTTCCGGTGACGCCGGCGCGCCAGCCCGCCGGCATGACGCCGGGGTTGTCCTGATCGAATGTCATCGTTGGTGCAAGGGACGTATTCATGACGTTGCGCTCCATGTTAGCTGCGTTTACGCGAGGACGCCCGGACGGTGCGTTGTTGCCCGACGACGCGTGCTCGATAGGTTCTGATTCAGCCCTCATGCGATGATGGACGCATCCATGGTTTCGGAGCGCTTTCGAAGTCTTTCAGAAAGCGTGCCGTAAAAGCGCACTCGATCAGGGGAGGATCATTGAGGTGGATGAGGGTGGCGCTTGCCTTTTCCGTATCGATTTTCCACAGCGAACCGACCAACGAAGTCAACGCATACAGCGTTCCATCCCCAGCGAATGCGAGCGTGCCGAATCCGGTATCCCACTGCTCTTTTCCCTGGAGCCTGATTTCCACCATCTTTATCTCGAAACTGTCAGGGTCTATCCGCAGCAACTTCGGTTGCAGATTGCTGGTGACGAACCCGGATCCCGAGCGGTCCAGCGCCAGGTCGGGCATGCAGGCAACATCGAACGGGGCGACAGACCCGCTCGGCAACGCGATATGCCGTATCAGCGTCGTCCGCTTCGAGGCGATGTCGAAAACGCGAACATTGTCCAGCGTCAGCACCCACAGCCGGTTGCGCAGCGCGTCCTTCCTGATGCGAACAACGTCCCGCTCATCCACACCTCGCGATTCCAGGCGCCGAAGTGCCTCGTCTGCGCGGCCTGCCTGCGAGCTTTGCGGAGGATTGCCGCGATCGCTGCAGCCCGTTGCGACCATCACCGCAAAAAGCCAGACCAACCCCTTAACAGCAACGATTACGTGTTTCATGAGTCCACTCCTTTCCGTCAAGATCGGAGCAGCACTTGGGACGGACCGTCCTTTGGGACCGGGTGTCTGCGCAAGACCCGGCTGGGCCATGCAGCCGCGTTTGCGGTTGTCGAGCCCACATATTGCACGCATCGAGAGTCAGTAGTTTTCTTGCAGGCATTAGATTGCGGAGCAGCTACCGTTGACGCGGATGCTCGGCTAAACTGGGTTCATGCGCAAAGCATGGTTTCTCCGCCCAGCCATAGAATTTCTCATGACCTGAGTGATCTCATGCGCCGCCGCCTGCCTTCCCTCAATGCGCTCAAGGCTTTCGAGGCCACTGCACGTCAGGAGAGCTTTACCAAGGCGGCCCAGGAGCTGTGCGTGACGCAGGGCGCGGTCAGCCAGCAGGTCAAAGGCCTCGAAGCCGAACTGGGCGTCCGGTTGTTTCGCCGGGAACGCCAGAGGCTCGTCATCACGGATGCGGGGCTGTCCTATCTGGAGGTGGTGCGCGACGCGTTCGATCGCCTGGCCATGGGCACCGAGCGTCTGTTGCAGCGGGAGAAGTCCGGCACGCTGACCATCACCACGTCCCCCAACTTTGCCGCCAAATGGCTCGTGCATCGGCTCAGGCGCTTCTCCGAGGCTCATCCCGGAATCGACCTGCGCATCAGCGCCTCGATTCAACACATCGATTTCGCGCGCGAGGATATCGATCTGGCCATCCGTCACGGAGACGGACGATGGCCCGGTATGCACGTCGCGCGCCTCTGCACGGAAGAGGTCTTCCCGGTGTGCAGCCCGCTACTGCTGCGGGGACGCGGCGCGGTGCGCTCGCCTCGCGACATCAGGCATCACACACTGCTGCACGTGAACGACACGGCTGACTGGGCGAACTGGCTGGCGCGGGTAGAAGTGAACGGCGTCGACTGCAAAAGCGGACCTGTGTTCAATCAGGCGAGCATGGCGATCGATGCTGCGGTCGACGGTCAGGGCATTGCGCTGGCGCGCACCGCACTCGCGACCTGGGACCTGCTCGCCGGGCGCCTCGTGCGGCCATTACCGCAAGCCCTCGACGCGCCGTATGCGTTCTGGATCGTGTGTCCGAAATCGTCGGCGGACCTCGCGAAGATCTCGACCTTTCGCAGTTGGCTGCTGAAAGAGGCCGCGGATGATGCGCAGCGACTCGCGGAGCTCGATTCGCGCCCGCGCTTTACTGCTGCTTCACGCCCGCCGCCTTGACAACCTTGCCCCAGCGCTCGGTTTCGGTCCTGATCTTGGCGCTGAGCTGCTCGGGCGTCAGTGTCTCGAGCTCGACGCCGGCTGCGATCAGCCGCGACTGGATCTCCGCGATGCGCACGGCTTTGACGGATTCCTGATTGAGCCGATCGATGATCGCGCGCGGTGTTCCCGCAGGCACCATCACGGCGTACCACGATCCGGCTTCATACCCCGGCACGGTTTCAGCGACCGCGGCTACTTCGGGCAGCACGGCCAGGCGTTTCGGGCTCGTCACGCCGATCGCGCGAAGCTGGCGCTGCTTGATATACGGCAGGCCCGACGAGACGCCCGATATCATCAGCTCGATCTCGCCCGATACCGCGCCGACGAGCGCGGGACCGGCGCCTTTGTACGGCACGTGCGTCATGTCGATCCCGGCCATCAGCTTGAGGAGCTCCGTCGCGAGCTGCCCCGTCGAGCCCTGTCCCGCCGATCCGAAATTGATCATGCCCGGGCGTGCCTTTGCGAGCGCGACCAATTCCTTCATCGACGCCGCAGGCACGGAGGGATGCACCATCACCGCCAGAGGACTGTTCCCGATGAGCGCGACGGGCGCGAGGTCCTTCGCCACGTTGTAAGGCAACTTCGTGAGGAGGTGGGGCGCGATCGCGATCGTGCCGTTTGCCGCGACGAAGAGCGTGTACCCGTCAGGGGCTGCGCGTGCGACGATATCGCCCGCGACGCTGCCCCCCGCACCCGGCCGGTTGTCGACGACGACCTGCTGGGCAAGCAGTTCGGAGAGCTTGGCCGCGAATATTCGCGCAACGGTATCGGTCGGCCCGCCTGCGGCCAGCGCAACGACCATGCGCACCGAGCGGTTCGGATAAGTTTGCGCAGAGGCGACGCCGTTACCGAATGCGACGAGAGCGATCAAAGCGGCCGATGCGCAGCGCCATGTTTTCATCGTCGGGCACCTCCGAACGTGGGGACCTGCTTACGCCTCGGCGGGCGTGTGTTTCGCCAGAAACTGTTCGATACGCTTCTTCGCCGATTCGAGCGGCGCACCGGATTTCCACTCCGTGATGAATTCGGCGTCGGGCAAGAGATTCGCCGTCTCCTCGGATATCGGGAACGGATGCGCTTCATCGTTGCCTGCGAGCACCAGGCATGGCGTGCGGCAAGCCGCGACGAACGCGCGGTCCACGCTGTAGAGGAAGCCCGGATCGTAGAGGTTGTGATAGAACGCATCGAGTACGGCCTCGGTGGCTTCGGGATGGTTCTCGAGGCTCCTGGCCCAGCCTTCGAAGCGCGGGGTGCGCCCGGGCTTCATGGGCCCTACGCGCCCGATGGCCTGCGCGATCACGGCGCTCGCGATGCGTTGCGGCTGGGCTTTGAGCAGGCTCATGATGAACGACCCGCCGATGCACTGGCCATAGAGGTGGCAGCGGTCGATGTGCAAATGGTCGAGGAGGGCGATGTGGTCGTCAGCGTAGGTGTGCCAGCCGTCCTGTGCGGTGATGGGCGCGCGGGATCGGCCCCCCGCATTGCGCTGATCCATCACGATCACACGGTAGTTCGCTGCGAACTCGGTGATCGGGTTCACGGGTGCCGAGCCGCCGCTCCAGACGGCGATCGTCGACTCGAGGCCTGCCGGCGCGAAGGTGAGGATCGGGAATCCCTTGCCGTATTCCTCGAAGTAGATCGAAGAACCATTGCGTTCAAGCGTGGGCATGGCGGTCTCCTTTCAGATGGGTCAAGTGGCGGCGTGTGTCATGAGAAAAAGGCGGTGACGAAGCAATCGCGCCGCTAACAACAAGCATTGCCTGCCGCGTGCGCCACGGGGTCGCCACGGCACACCGTGCCTTGTGATGACAGCCTGCTGTGGTGCAAGCGGCGGGCCGTTCACTCACGCTCCAGGCCGCTTCCAGCCGAGCCAGTCGACGATGGCCCCCCCCATCACGCGCTCGAGGTCGCGACCTTTCAGCCACGGCATCTCCTCGGTGTACATCGTCACGCATTGTCGATACGTGCACGGCATGCGGGTGATGTCGGTGCCCCAGAACGCGCGGTCGGGTCCGAAGGTTTCGATGATCTGCTGGAGATAGCGGTGGATGTTCCTGTAAGGGTAGGGCTGACTGGAGGTGCTCGGCGCGCCGGAAAGCTTGACCGCCACATTGGGCAAACGGGCGAGCGCGAGCATGTCGGGAAGATCGGCGTAGATCGCGTCGTCCTTCTTGTCGGCACGTCCACCCCCGCGCCCGATGTGATCGATGTGGAGCTTCAGTCCCGGATGCCGCTCGGCGATCTTCCCCAGAACGGCGATGTTCGCTCCGCTCGCCAGGAGGCCGACGCGCAGGTCGGCTTTCTCGCACGCTTTCCAGAACCAGTCGAGCGAGCCATCGGTCCACCACGCTTTCTGGTGCGGCTCGTTGAACGTAAATCGAAACCCGAGCATGCCGGGCCGCTCGCGCCAGCGCGCGACGATATCCTCGCGATCCGGGCTTTGAAGGTCGAAATGGCCGAGGATGCAGAACTTGTCCGGATGGGCGCGCACCGCCTCGACGGCGAGTACGTTGGCGGCCTCGCCGAACGCGCTCGGCGGATGGATCACCGCGCAATCGACGCCGGCCGACGCCATCTCGGCCAGCGCGTCATCGGCCGAATAGGTCGGGGCCTGGCGATGGTGCGGGCTCATCTTTCCGTTCTTCCAGATATGGATCTGGGAGTCGACTATCAGCATGGCGTGCCTCCTGGTAGGTCGTGTCTCAAGCGGTCGATCATCGCGAGGAACGCCATGACGACGCGATCCCGTTGCGAAAGCCGCGCTTTGCGCGATGACAGATCATAGGGTTTCTTCATGAGCATCGACGTCGGTCCCGGCGCGATCGGCGCGCTCGCGCCAACACAGGACATCTTCACGCCTTCGAGCGTTTACGGATACATCGCCCAACCCACGCGGTCGGTCTGCGCCTTGAAAAAATGCCCGTTCGTGCTGGTCACGAACAGTGTCGTGAGATCGGGGCCGCCGAAACAGCAGTTGGTGGGACGGTTCGCCGGGACCGGGTGCGTTTCGAGCACGCGTCCCGTGGGTGAGAACACATAGATCATCGGACCCGATCCGCTCGCGTAATAGCCTGCGGTGGCGACGATGTTGCCTTCGGCATCGAGGCACATGCCGTCGATGCCGCGATGCACGCCGCGCGCATCCTCGCCCCACGTGAACAGCGCGTCGTACGGGCCGAGGCTCCCGTCTTCCCCGATCGGGTAGGCTCGCAACTGCCTCGGTATGCCGAGCGCCGCGCCGCTCTCGGCGACGTATAAGGTTCGCTGGTCCTGCGATACCAGGATGCCGTTAGGCTGCGTGGTGTCGAAGGTCACGCGCGTGACGGTGTATGTGCCGTCTTTCTGCGGGTCTGCGCGCAGCACCGAACGGTTGTCGAGCTCCGTGGCCTCGGTCTTGTCCCAGTTGCCGTCGTTGATCGGGTTGGTGAACCAGATGCGGCCTTTGCGATCGATGGCGAGATCGTTCGGCGTGTTGAGCTTCTTGCCGTCGATGCGGTCGGCGATGACCACGTTCTTGCCGTCGGGATCGAAGCGCACGATCGCGCGTCCGCCGGAGCAGCACCCGAACAGCCGCCCGTTCTCGTCGAACGCGAGACCGTTGGTGCGGTTGGTGCCGGTGCGCCATTCGTCGATCGCGTTCGTTTTGGGGTCGTAGCGCAGGATGCGGTTCTTGCGAATCTGCGTGATGAAGATATGTTCACCGTCCCATATGGGGCCTTCGGTGATGAGCTGTTCGGTTTCCGGCTTCATCAGCAGCTCGAATTTCCAGGCCATTTGATTTCCCTTTTTATTTATCGCGAGGTGGGCGGAGCGTGCCAGGCTGTCGTGGTTTTCTAGTACGGCTCCTTGACGAAGATGAACGTCGTTCCCTGAACGATCGGCGCGCTCGCGCCCACGAAAGAGACATTCACGTCCTTCACCTGGCGCTCGCCCGCGCGTCCCGACGCCTGCAGCACGCCCTCGATGATGTGCCACAGACCGTGGATGCGCCCGGTGCTCAGGCTCCCGCCGAAGGTATTGAGCGGCAGCGCCCCGTCGAGCTCCATGCGCCCGTCCTGGATGAAGTCGAGCGCCTCGCCTTCCTTGCAGAAGCCGTAGGACTCGAGGCCATAGATCACCGAAGCCGAGAAGCCGTCGTAGATCTGCGCCACGTCGACGTCCTTCGGACTGAAGCCCGAGCGCTCCCATGTGAGCTGCGACGAGCTGCGACCGCCTTCCATGTAGCTGCTCAGGCTGCCGATCCGGCCGGCGACCTCGAAGTGGAGGCGCTGGCCGTATCCGGCAAGGTACGCGGGGCGTGGCTTCAGGTCGCGAGCGCGTTCTGCGGTCGTGAGCACGATGGCGACGGCGCCCTGCACCGGGATATCGCAGTCGTACAGGCAGAAGGGATGCGCGACCATGCGGGAATTCAGATAATCCTCGCGCGTGAGCGGCTCCTTGAAGTACGAATGCGGGTTCTTCAGGCCGTGCTTGCGTTGCGTCACCGCGAGCGTCGCCATCTTCTCGCGATTCTGGTTGTGCTTCTCGAGCCAGCGGGTGTACGCGACCGCCATGTGTTGTCCCGGACCGCCGAAACCATACGGCGCGGTGAACTGCAGCGGCCCCTGCGCGTAGGTGCCGGGCAGATTCTGGTAGGTGCCGCGCGGGTTGTGCATCGCCCGCCAGACCACCGCGTATTTGCAGACTCCCGCGAGCAGCGCGTTGACGGCCGTCTGGACGGCGCCGCCGATATTGACCGAGCCCGTCTGCATGTGCCACGTGAGGTTGGGGAGCTTCAGCATCGCCATCATGCAGTTGACCGACACGATGCTGATGCCGTCCACCTCCGCGTGTCCCGTCGCCGGCAATTCCGGATAGGTCGCCAGCCCGTCGATGTCGGAGAGCTCGAGTCCCGAGTCTGCCACGGCTGCCTTGACGGCTTGCAGCGCGTGCGCGGCCAATGGCGTCTCGGCCGTCCGGGTGGCCTGGGAATAGCCCACGCCGCTCACCGCAATCTTGCACCGGTTGTCCCACATTCGGCATCGCTCCTTTTAGGCGGACTGCGCGAGCCGGAACTGCGGCAGCGTGAAGTCGTCGTTCAACGGCTGGAAGACCACTTCAACGCGGCGCCCGACTTTGGCTTCCGTATACGGCGCCTCCAGCAGGTTGGCGGCGAGCAGTGCCCCGGGTGCGTCGTCGAGCTCCACGATGATGCTCGCGTAGGGTACGGCCGCAGCGAAGCGCTTGTCGCCGGCGTGGTACATGATGGTGTAGGCGTAGATGGCGCCTTTGCCGGCTACCGGCTCGAACTTCAGGTCGATGGACATGCAGTTCACGCACGTGGCGTACGGCGGATGCTGAAAGTGTCGGCAGGTCTGACAGCGCTGCAGTGCCAGCACTTCCTTTTTTGCGGCGTCCCAAAAAGGCTTCGTCCATTCATTTGGTACGGGAATGGGCCGGGTCACCTTGCTCCAGTCGCTTATGGTCATGCTTGCTCTTTCCTCCGTTTACGGCTCACTCGGCAGCATCGACAGACCCTGATGGGCAAGTCGGGTGGCGCCCGGACTTGATCGGACCGCCCCTAACTCGTCGCGATGCCCTTGCGCGTAATGAAGTCGGGGAACGCGTCCTTCGCTTTCGCACCGCGCATCACGTTTTTCGCGTAGTCCTGCTCCGCATCGAACTGCTCTTCCAGGTCCTGGGCCATCTGCTTGAGCATCAGGGCCTTCACGCCCATCACGGCGCCGCGGTGGTTCGCGGCGATCATCTTCGCCAGCTCCATCGTCTTCGCGCGCAATTGTGCCCGGGGAACCAGGTGGTTCAGCAGGCCGATGCGGTAGGCTTCCTCCGCCTCCACGATACGCGCGGAGAACAGCAACTCCTTGGCGACCGGCCAGCCGACCTGATTGGGAAGCGTCCAGGTGCTGTTGATCCGGCCGTAGGCTGCGGCTAGGAAACGGAACTTGCAGCCCTCGCAGCCTATTCGCATATCGAGCGACGACGACAGCACTGCCGCACCGCCATAGGCAAGACCGTTCATCATGCCGATCGTGGGCTTGGAGCACGCGCTAATCTCGTAGCTGTGCCTTCGGTCGCGCATCGCATCGAGCTTGTCGTCGGAAAACTGCGCGTCGTCCGACAACTGCTCGTGGATGTCGCCGCCCGCCGAGAATGCGCGCTCGCCGGCACCGGTGATGACGATGCAGCCGATTCCCGCGTCGGCTTCCGCCTGCTTCACCGCGTGATGCAGCTCCTCTCCGAGCTTGTGGTTCATCGCGTTCAGCTTTTCGGGCCGATTGAGCGTGAGGATGGCCACGCCGTTTTCCACGTCGACAAGAATATGTTCGTAAGCCATGTTTGCGTCTCCCCAATGCGTGGCAGAAGCGTATCACGCAACCCCGCAGGCGTGGAAAGCCGCCGCCGCATTAAGCCATCCCGGCCTGCGGTTTTACAGCGCTGCGGGCGTGGTAATCTGAAACAGAGCACGGCGATGGCTGAGCCGCGACTGCCCAGGGGCCACGGCGCAGGGCGCTCGTCACGCGCGGCGTCGTCCGTAACGGAGAATGAAAAACCATGACCGATCGCACTGCGCGGGATACGGCTTGCGCTGAGAGCGCCACGCCGGAAGTTCATTACAGAATCGTCGATCGGGTCGCGTACATCACGATCGATCGGCCGCAAGCGCGCAACGCGATCAACGCCAATGTGCGAAGGGCGCTGATCGAAGCGTTCAGCGATGCTTCGGTCAATCCGGACGTGTGGGTCGTGGTGCTCACCGGAAGCGGCGATCGCGCGTTCTGCGCCGGCGGCGACCTGAAGGATAACAACGAGAGCGCGCAACAGGGCAAGCGTCACGTCATGCCGATGACCGGCCCTGACAAGAATGTCTACGAGACAGTGCTCGAAACCTACAAGCCGACGATCGCAGCACTCAACGGCCACGCCTACGGCGGCGGACTGGAGCTGGCGCTGTCTTGCGATCTGCGAATCGCCGCCGACCACGTCAGGCTGTGCCTGCCCGAGGCCAAACGCGGCATGGGCGCGAACTATGCGTCGGTCCTGCTGCCGCGCATGATCCCCCGCGGCATCGCGATGCAGATGCTGTATACCGCGGAGCCGATTACCGTGCAGGAAGCTTTGCACTGGGGGCTGGTCAATCAGGTGGTGCCGTCCGCCCAGCTCGCGGATACCGTGGAAACCTTAGCGCGCGGTTTGCTGAAGAATGCGCCGCTCACCTTGCAGCGATACAAACACATGGCCGTCAAGGGCTGGGAGCTTCCGGTCGCATCGGCTTTGCGCCTCGACGTCGGGCCGAATCCCTATCTCAGTGCCGACCGCGCTGAAGGGGTCAGGGCGTTCGTGGAAAAGCGCGAGCCGCGCTGGCAGGCGAAGTAGGGACGGGGAGGTTCACATGGAGCTCGAAGGCTGTGCAGCGATCGTCACCGGCGGCAGCGGGGGATTGGGGCAGCGCATCTGCCGCGCGCTGGCGCTGAACGGCGTCGACGTGGTGGTCAACTACGCCGAGTCGGAGGACAAGGCCCAGGGGGTCGTGAGCGACCTCGTAAAGCTGGGCGGTCGCGCCGTCGCACTGCGTGCCGATGTGACCGACCCGAGCGCGGTAGCTCGCATGGTGGATGAAGCCCAGACTGAGTTCGGGCGGGTCGACATCCTCGTGAACGACGCCGCTTTCAACAAGGAAGTCGCCTTTGCCGATCTGGACAGCCTCACGCACGCGCTCTGGAATCAGATTCTCGCCACGAATCTGACGGGCGCGTTCAATTGCATCAAGGCCGTGGCGCCGCTGATGAAGGCGCAGGGGCAGGGCCGCATCATCAACATCTCGTCAGGCGCAGGCTTGTTCCCGCGCGGCAGCAGCATCGCTTACGCCGTCTCCAAGGCGGGCATGATCCATCTCACCCAATGCATGGCCGTGGCGCTCGCCCCGGCTGTTACGGTGAACTCGATTGCGCCCGGCTTCATGGAAGGCACGCGCATGAGCGCGAACTGGTCGGCAGAGTATGCCGCCGGGGCTGCAGGTCGGACGCTGCTGCGCCGGACCGTGAGCAAGGACGACGTGGCCGAGCAGCTGCTGACGTTCTGCCGCAGCGACAGCGTTACGGGGCAGACGGTGCTGATGGATTGCGGCCGGGTGTAGGACAGGCTTCGATTTCGGAGTCGAATCGTGTCCATTCGTCCTGATCGTAGCGGTAGCGAAGTCGAAGGATGAAAGGCGACACGCCAAGTCGCTGCGACTGAAGACATGAACGCGACCGCGCGTTTATTGCTTCGGCAGTCCCGCGCTTCGCACGATGGCCCCATAGCGCTTGATGTCTGCGCGCAGCAATTCGCCAAGCTGCTCAGCCGTGCCCGGCCACGGATCGACGCCCAGCGCCGTGAGCCGTTCGCGCAGGTCCGGCGCCTCCAGAGCCTTCACCAGCTCGCGATTCAGGCGCGACACGATATCGCGCGGCGTGGCCGCAGGCGCGAACATCCCGTACCACAACGGCATGGTGAAATCCTTGACGCCGGCTTCGATCCCGGTCGGCACGTCGGGTAGCGGCGCGATCCGCTGTTCGGTGAGCACCGCCAGCGCGCGCACCTTGCCGGCGCGGATCTGCAATAAGGCGGTGGAGACCGGCATCACCACCTCGTCGACCTCGCCGCCCATCATCGAGGTCATCGCCTGGGTGACGCCTTTGTAAGGGACATGCACGATGTCGATTTTTTCCAGGTGCTTGAGCAGCTCATTGGCCAGATGGTTGGTCGTGCCGGCGCCCCCCGAACCGAAGTTCAGTTTGCCGGGATTCGCGCGTGCAAGGTTGATGAACTGCCGCAAGGTTTTGGCCGGCACCGATGGATGCACCAGCAGGACGTTCGGAATCGACGTCAGACGGGCGACCGGCGCGAGATCCGTGACCGCGTCGTAGCCGACGTTCGAATACAGCGAGGGGCTGACGGCGATGCTTGCCGTGGCGAGCACGATCGTATAGCCGTCGGGCGCAGACTTGGCCGCGACCCCGATCCCCAGATTGCCGCCGGCGCCGGCCCGGTTGTCGGCGATGACCTGCTCGCCCATTTGCTCGGTGAGCTTCTGTCCCAGCATCCGGCCCACGATGTCGCTCGACGCGCCGGGGGGAAACGGCACTACCAGGCGTATCGGCTTGATCGGATACTGCGCGGCGCCGGGTGCGGCCGACTGCGCCGGCGCGCCTGTGAAAAGCAGCGCAGCGAACAGCGCCGCGACGGCAGCGGCATTGCGTCTAGGGGTCGAACTCATCCATTTCTCCTCGTGTTTTCGGCCGGCGCCGATCTTGTGTCGGACGGTACCGCGTATCGCGCCGCAGGAAAATCTACTCTGATATCAGGCATGAGGCCACTGCGCCGCTCTCGTCGCAGCGCGAAGTGCGCGGGTTAGAGCCTGTACCACACTCCAATTTTGACGCGACTGCGTACGGCTTTATGCATTATCGTTCGTCTGGCGTCCTCTAGGGTCTTGTCGGACTTGCGATGCGACAAGCTCCTTATGCAAAACCGGCCGGTCGAATTGAAGTCGAAAACATGTTATTGATCTTTTTGAAATGATATTTTGTGGACACCCGGCAGGTTTTGCTTTTAGCAGCCTGTCCCGACTGGTAAGTCCGACAGGCTGCTGGAACAGGAGTTGAACCCATGAATTTCGCGATTGAAGATTCACCCGAGCAAAGCGCGTTTCGCGCCGAGGTGCGCGAGTTTTTCGCGCGCAGCGTGCCTTCGAATCTCGAGCATTCGGTGGACCCGTGCGACATGTCGTACGAGCAGTATCAGCTGCGGCGCGAACTGGGCCGCCGCATGGGGGCGGTCGGGTGGCTGTACCCTTCGATGCCGACGGAATACGGCGGCGGGAATCTTTCAGCGGAGAAGGTCGCCATTCTCTACGACGAGCTGTCCCGGATCCAACTGGCATTGCCGCCGTACTACGACGCCGGCGGGCGCATGGCGGCGCCGACGATATTGGTGTGGGGCACGCCCGAGCACAAGAAGCGTTTTCTGCCGCCGATCTGCCGCGGTGAGGTTCGCACCTGGCAACTGCTGAGCGAGCCGAGTGCGGGTTCCGATCTGGCGGGCATCAAGACGACGGCGATCCGCGATGGCGACGCCTACGTCGTGAACGGACAGAAGATGTTCGTCGGAAGCTCGCATGGCGCGGATTATTCGTGGACGATCGTCGTCAGCGATCCGAAAGGCGAGCGCCACAAGAATCTCTCGTGGCTGATGATCCCGATGAACCTGCCGGGGATCACCGTGACACCGATGGATCTGCTGGCCACCGGCGGCGAGGGCGGCAGCGGCTCCGGCGTGAAGAACGCCGTATTCTTCGACAACGTGCGCGTTCCCGCGGATCACCTCATCGGCGGCGAGAACAACGGCTGGAAAGTGGCGACGACGCATCTGGAAGTCGAGCACGGCGGCATGGGCCGGCTTTCCGACCGTCGCGTGATTTACGAATTCATCGATCTTTGCCGCGAGCGTCATGAGGGTTATGCCATCGCCGACGACGCGGGCGCGCGCGCGGAGCTGGTCGAGCTGTACATCGAAGCCGAAATCACACGGCTCTTCGCGCTGCGTAACCACTGGCTCGCGCATACCGACCAGCCGCGCTCCTATGAAGGCGCGCAATACAGCCTGCGACGCAAGCTCTCGGGCCTCGACATCTCGGAGAAAATGCTGCGGATCGCCGGGCCTTGCGTGCTGACGAAGGATAAACGCTGGGGGCCGCTGAACGGAACCATCGAATATTTCCAGCGCGACGCCATTACGGCGCTGCATCCGGGCGCCACGACCGACATTCAGCGAGTCATCATGGCGCGGCGCATCGGCATCGGCGGGCGCGAGCGCGAAAAAGCGGGCACGCTGCGCTAGTGTACCGAGTCGTTAATTCGTTTACAAAAGCGTCCTACTGAATCGATGATCTCGTCAGCAGTCTTGTGCCAGACGAATGGCTTTGGATTTTCATTGTGGATG
>JBKJKJ010000286.1:0-3218 GCA_046597455.1 Burkholderiales bacterium | reverse complement strand
GGCCTGATAGACGGGGCCGAGCGGGGCCAGCGACTGCATGATGTCGCGGCGCCCGCCGAATGCGCCCACGGGCATGCCGCCGCCGATCACCTTCCCGAGTGTCGTCAGATCCGGCTTGATGCCGTAAAGCGCCTGCGCGCCGCCGAGTGCCACGCGAAAGCCGGTCATCACCTCGTCGAAAACGAGCAGCGCACCATGACGCGTGCACAAGCGACGCAGCGCGTGGAGGAAAGCGGGCTGCGGGGCGACGAGGTTCATGTTGCCGGCGACGGGCTCGACGATGATCGCGGCGATTTCACTGCCTGCGGTTTCGAATGCGCGCTCGAGCGCGATCTCATTGTTGTAATCGAGAACAATCGTGTGCATCGTGGTCTCGGCGGGCACACCCGCGGAGCTCGGTTGACCGAACGTGAGCGCACCCGAACCGGCTTTGACCAGTAATGCATCGGCGTGGCCGTGATAGCAGCCTTCGAATTTCACGATTTTCGGGCGGCCGGTGAAACCGCGCGCGAGCCGGATCGCGCTCATCGTCGCTTCGGTGCCCGAGCTCACGAGACGCACCTGCTCGATCGCCGGCATGAGCTTGCAAAGAAGCTCCGCCATTTCGACTTCCACCTCGGTCGGCGCGCCGAACGAGAGCCCTTTCGCTGCCGCCCGGGTGACCGCCTCGATCACGGCCGGGTGGGCGTGGCCCGCGATCAGGGGTCCCCACGAGCCGACGTAATCGATATAACTCGAGCCGTCCGCGTCCCACACGAGCGCGCCTTTGCCGCGCTGAAAGAAAAGCGGCGTCCCGCCCACGGCGCGAAATGCGCGCACCGGTGAATTCACGCCGCCGGGCGTGAAGAGCTGGGCGTGGTTGAACAGTTTCTGGCTTTGCTTCATGCGCGAGTCTGAAACATAGCGGTAAAGCGGCGCGCCGCGAGTGCGACGTCGGGCGCGTCGAAAACGGCGGAAATCACCGCCAGCGCCTCCGCGCCGCTGTCGACCAGCTCGCGCGCGTTGTCGAGGGTAATGCCGCCGATGGCCACGATCGGAACGCGAAGCTCGCTGCGCGCCTGCGCCAGCAGCGCCAGCGGTGCGCGCACTGCGGCGGGTTTGATGCGAGACGCAAAGAAGCTGCCGAACGCGACATAATCGGCGCCGCCTGCCTGTGCTGCGCGCGCGAGATCGAGCCGGTCGTAACACGAAATGCCGATGAGCTTGCCCGCGGCGAGCTCGGCGCGCGCCGCAGTCGCCCCGCCGTCTTCAGCGCCCAGGTGTACCCCGGCGGCGTCGACTTCGTGCGCGAGCTCGACATGATCGTTGATGATCAAGGATGCGCCGTGCGCATCGCAAAGCGCCTTCAGCGCCAGCGCCTGCTCGCGCCGTAAGGCCGGAGCCGCAGTCTTGTTGCGGTATTGAACGAAGCGGGCGCCGCCCTTGATCGCGGCGGCCACCTGCGTTACGAGTGTCTGCGTATCCGCCTCATCCGGCGTGACGGCATACAGCCCCTGGATCACGGAACCGCGCATCGCGTGTTCACTCCTCGCGCGTCTTGCGCTCGTCCGCAGCCTCGTCCTCGCGTGCCCAGAAAAGCCGGTCAGGTATGTGTTGGCCCATCCCCGGCCTGAACGCGGATTTGAGGGTTTGCCAGGTGTATTCCTGCGCGTCCTTTACAGCGTCGCCGATGGCCAGACCGTTGGCGATGGTTGCGGCGATCGCCGAGGCGAGCGTGCAGCCTGATCCGTGGTAGGAGCCCGGCAGGCGCTGCCAGCTGTCCGTGCGCAACACGCCTTCCATGCCGTACAGCGTGTTGATCACCTGCGGCGTATTCTCGTGCGTGCCGGTGACCAGAACGTATTCGCACCCGCTCGCGATGAGGCGGCTCGCGCATTCGGCAAGGTCGGGATCGTCTTCGTCGTTGCCGTCGTCGATCGCCAGCCGGCGCGCTTCGAGACTGTTAGGCGTGATGATCGTCGTTTGCGGCACGAGAAGCTCGCGCAAGGCCACCACCATTTCCTCGGACGCGAGCTCGTCTCCGCGCCCGGACGCGAGCACCGGATCGAGCACGAGCGGAATGTCCGGATAATCGGAAACGACTTCCGCGATGGCCGCGATGGCTTCGATGCTGCCCAGCACGCCGATCTTGAATGCCGCCACCGGCATGTCTTCGAGCACGCACCGCGCCTGGTCGGCGACCCATTCGGCGTCGATCGGCATCACGTCGTCGACCCCGGTGGTGTCCTGTATGGTTACGGCGGTCAGCACCGAAAGCGGATGACAGCCCATGCTCGACAGCGTCATGATGTCAGCCTGCAAACCCGCGCCTCCGCTGGGATCGGATGCGGCAAAGACGAGCACGATCGGGGGGAGGTCCGGCATGGGGAACGGGTAGGCCGCACCTCGAGCTCGATGAGAAGGTGAGGCGAATCGGTTAAAATCAAATTTTAACTCAAATCCCCATCACTCCCCCTGCTATGACCCCGGCGGACACCGAAGTATTCAAAACCTACATGTGCCTCATCTGCGGATTCATCTACGACGAATCGGCCGGCATTCCCGAAGAAGGCATAGCCCCGGGCACGAAATGGGAAGACGTCCCCATGAACTGGACGTGTCCCGAATGCGGCGCGCGCAAGGAAGATTTCGAGATGGTGGAGTTCTAGTGGAGCGTCGCGCGTGCGCGGTGTTTCGCGACAACCGATAAACCGATTCGACCCTCAACGTTCATCACTTCAAACCGGAGCCTGCCGTGCGACTGCTACACACCATGATACGCGTGGGCGATCTGGATCGCTCGATCGAGTTCTACACGCAGGTACTCGGTATGCGATTGTTGCGCAGGAGCGATTACCCGAGCGGGCGTTTTACCAATGCGTTCGTCGGTTACGACGACGAATCGAAAGCGGCCGTCCTCGAGCTCACGCACAACTGGGACACCAAGTCGTACGATCACGGCAACGCGTACGGCCATGTCGCACTGGAAGTGGACGATGCCTACAAGGCGTGCGATGAAGTGCGCAAGCGTGGGGGTAAGGTCGCGCGCGAGCCGGGGCCGATGAAACACGGCACGACGGTGATCGCTTTCGTGGAAGACCCAGACGGCTACAAGATCGAGTTCGTTCAGCACAAGCGCTGAACGCCTCGCTGCGCCCGTAACCGCCCGTCCTGTGGTGATCTACGGACGACCGTGCGCCGCACGGTAGTCGGCGATTCTGACGAAGTCGGGGACCGAG
>JBKJKJ010000004.1:0-15011 GCA_046597455.1 Burkholderiales bacterium | reverse complement strand
CGGCATGAAGAGCGAGTCCGTGCGCCACGTGGCACCATCGAGCGGTGACGTGCGCCACGGGGTCGCCACGCCGGCTTTGCGCGACAACCTGGCTCGAACCGGCTCGCGATGACATCCTGCCGCCCCGCGACCATCCGTCCCGGCAGGAGACTTGCCGCATTCCCACGCATCGTGGAACATGCGCTACCGGCTTTTTGCTGCCGCCAGCCACAACAGAAGGAGAACGAAACAATGCCCTCACTCAGCCGCGAGCTTGCGCAGTGGGTCGTCAAACTGCGTTACGAGGATCTCCCGCCGGAGGTCGTCGATCGCGCGAAGGGGGTCACGCTGCACTGCCTGTCCTCGGTGCTGCTGGGCTCGCAGACCGAATCGGGCATACAGGCGGTGAAGCTGATCACGGGTGAAGAGGCGGGCGTGCGTAACGGCTCCACGATCCTGGTCGATGGCGGCAAGGTGACCAAAGGCGGCGCCGCCTTCGTCAACTCGGAGATGGCTTTCGCCGGCGGCAAGTGGGATACGTTCCGGATGCTCACGCACCCGGGCACGAGCATCCTGCCGTGCGCGCTGGTCGCCGCCGAGAGTGCACAGGCGTCGGGTAAAGACTTCATCGTCGCGGTGGCGGCCGCGTACGAAGTGGCGGAGCGCCTCGCGGCCGATTTCATCCCGACCGTGATGTCTCGCGGGTTTCATGCCGGGCCCGTGTTCGGCATCTTCGGCGCGGCAGTGGCCGCTGCCAAGTTGATGGGGCTCAATGAAGACCAGGTGAACAGCGCGATCGCGCTGTGCGCCAGCCTCGCCGGCGGCAACCTCGAGGCGCCGCGCAGCGGCGGGCGCGCATTGCGCGAAGGGGCGGCCGTGCGCAACGCTATGTTGGCTATCGCGCTGGCTCAGCAGGGGCATGTCGGCGGTGAGACTGTGCTCGAAGGCGATGCCGGTTTCTATCATGCGTTCGCCGGCAACAACAAAGGGCTGCTCACTTACAGTTTCGAAGGGGCGACGAAAGCAAAGCTCGAAACGATCACCCGCGATCTCGGGAAGACGTGGATATTCCTCGAGACCCTGTACCGGATCTACTCGATTTCGGGCTACAACATTCCCCACATCGACGTGACCGCGAAGCTGTGCGAAGAGCACGACATCCGGCACCAGGACGTGGACCGAGTCGAGGCCGTCGTGAACTGGCTGGAGACGCAGTATCCCAGTCCCGCATTCCCGGTGCGCCGTGAAGACGGGCCGCCGAAGGCCGGGATGACGCCGTATTACACTGCTTACGCCGTAGTCAATCGCGGATTTCCGGTGCTCCAGAGCTGGGCCGGTGGTCCACCCGTGGTCAGCGACGCCGCCCCGGAGATACTCGATCTCTTGAAGCGGGTGACGATCATTCCCTCCCATACCATGCCGCTGTTCGCGCCGCGCATCACGATTTTCACCCGGGACGGCAGGAGCCACACGCGGCAGGGCACGGGCCGCGAGTTCATCTGGAATTTCGACGAAGAAGCGCGGCGCATCCGCGATATCGTCCCGGGCCTGCCCCTACCGCCTGCGCAGTTCGAGCAGCTCATCGCAACCTGCCGCGACCTCGATCGACAGGACCGCGCAGCGAAGCTCATCGAGCTGACGCTGGATCGTAAGGGCGCGGCCGCCTGACGCGGCCGATGCGGCGTTTCGCGTAGACTTCCATTTCCCTGCCTTCGGAGGACAAAACCATGCTTCGGATATACGGCGCCCCCAAATCCCGCGCGCTTCGGACATTGTGGATGGTCGGCGAGCTCGGCCTCGATTACGACCACAAGGACTTCCTGCCACGCTCGCCCGGAACACGCACCCCTGAATTCCGCGCGCTCAATGCCAATGGGCGCGTCCCGGTGATCGACGACGAGGGGTTCATCCTTTCGGAATCGATGGCGATCAATTTCTACCTTGCGAAGAAGCACGCCAGCCCGCTCTATCCTTCGGACCCGAAGCACGAGGCGCTGGCGTGGCAATGGAGTCTGTGGGAGACCGACCGCCTCGATCGCCAGGTGGTGAATTACGTCAGGCATTCCACGGAGCTGCCTGCCGGTGAGCGCAAGCCCGAGATCGCCGAGGCGTCATGGAAGGAAGTCGTCGAGTCGCTAGACGTCCTGGAAATCGCGCTCACCAAATCAGCGTGGCTCGCGGGGCCGGCGTTCTCGGTCGGCGATCTCAACGTCGCCGGTGCGCTCTATCGGACACTGTTCATCGACCTCGCCAAATGGCCCCACGTAAAAGCCTGGCTCGAGCGCTGCTGGGAGCGTCCGGCGGCGAAACGCGCTCGCGCCATGCGCGAGTGATGCGCGGCGTTATCGGCTCCACTGCGTTCGGCGCCGCCCGGGCTGCGTATGTGGCGACGGCCGCCCTGGCGGTTCTGCTATCGGGCTGTCTGAGCGCCTCTGCGCTTCATCCGTCCGCCAGTGCGCGCCCGGCGTTCGAGCCGGAGGTTTTCTTCGCCGGGCGCACGCGTGGCGCGGGC
The DNA here is from genome assembly GCA_046597455.1 of Burkholderiales bacterium. Classification (GTDB taxonomy): domain Bacteria; phylum Pseudomonadota; class Gammaproteobacteria; order Burkholderiales; family SG8-41; genus JAQGMV01. Next base: position 12,520 of record JBKJKJ010000004.1, on the reverse strand, counting down.
GAAGTGGAAGTGCGTGGGCGCGATCCGCGTGGCTTCAAAGTCGAGGGTTTCGGACGCACCGAGGCTGACGGTGCTTTCCGCCTGGACCAGACAGTGACTTTCGCCGACGGTAAAGTCGAGACGCGCACCTGGCGAATGCGACAGCTCGGCGGGGGCGCCTACACGGCGACCCTGAGCGACGCCACAGGCGAAGTCGCTGCAGAAACGAAAGGGAACGTTTTTCACGTTCGCTATCTGATGCGCCAGCCCGCGGTTTACATGGAACAGTGGCTGTATCTGCAGCCCGATGGCCGCAGCGCCATCAACATGGCGACAGTTACCGTGGCCGGCATCCCGTGGGCACAACTGGCCGAGCAGATCACGCGCGCCGACTGAGGCGGGGGCTGGCGCGCGAGTCGAGTCCCAAGAAATGCGCGGCGCGCGTACCTCGTCGACTTACTTGGGCGCTCGCGGCATACCTGCCTCGATTGCGACCTTGCCCCACTTTTCCATTTCGGCCGGGATGATCTTGCGCATCTCGTCAGGCGTCTTGATGTCGACCACGGCGCCCATGGCGGTCATCTGTTTCTGCATCTCGGGCGACGTGAAGTAGCGCGCGATTTCGTCGTGCAGTTTCATTACGATGGGCCGCGGCGTGCCGGTCGCCGTCGCAACGGCGTACCAGTTCGAGGCATCGTAACCCTTGATTCCCGCCTCATCGAGCGTCGGAAGATCGGGAAGCAGCTCGGCACGCTTGAGGGTCCCTACCGCGAGTCCTTTGAGCTTGCCTGAACGCAGATGAGGCAGAGCCGGGACGCTGACGGCAAAGGTCGCGTGAGTCTGCCCTCCGATGACGTCCATCATCGCGGGAAAACCGCCTTTGTAGAGGACGATGTTGAATTTTTCTTTCGAGAGGCTCGCGAAGAGCGCCGTGGCGAAGTGCATGAAGCCGCCCGAGCTCGACAACACGATCTGGCCGGGCTTGGCTTTCGCTGCGGCCAGTAGATCCTGGACCGAGTTGACCGACAGCGAGGGTCCGACGCTCAGCACCAGAAAGCTCGCGCCGATCTTGGCGACGAACTCCAGCGCCGTGACGGTATCGTAAGGCAGCTTGATCACCGCCGGATTCATGGTGTAAGCCGAGGACACCATGAGCAGCGTGTAACCGTCGGGTGCCGCTTTTGCCGCGAGGTCCGTGCCGATCACGCCCTGGAAGCCGGGACGGTTGTCCACGATCATGGTCTCGCCCAGCGTCTGGGAGAGGTGTGTGGCCACCATGCGCGCGAGGATGTCGTTGGTGCCGCCGGGCGAGAACGGGACGATCAGGCGTATCGGCTTGTTGGGATACGCCTGGGCCAGCACGGCAGCGGGAAACAGAAGTGGGACGCCTGTGAAAAGTGTACGGATGAATCTCGCAAACATGGGCTTTTCCTCGGCGGAGCGTGTGAAGTAAGCTTTCCCGGTTTTAATCCTGTGGCGTTGCTTTTATGTTTTTTCAGGGCGTCCGGCGTTTTCAATCCCGCGCCAACCGGAGTAGGACCCGTCCGGACGGCGAAAACATACAGCCCCGGCCACAGCGATCGTCAGAAGAGGCTCTCAGCCGTGCGGAGTGAGCGTCCCTGCCGATTCCCTGAGGATGTCGATGAAGCGCTTCGCGGCCTGGGACAGATACGCGCCTTTGCGCCAGGTCACGCCGGTGCGAAGCTCCAACGCCAATCCCGCCACGGCAAGCTCCGCCAATGCGTGACGCGGTGCCGCCTCGCGCAGGATGCCTCGGAGATTCAGTCCGAGCAGATCGGACGAAGCCACCAGGGCGAGTCTCAACGAAACCGAGCTCGTGAGTACCGCGATCTTCGGCGGTGGCAGACCGTGCGCTGCGAAAGTCTGGTGCAAGCGCTGCCACGACGGGACGTTCGGTGCCCACATGATCCATCGCTCCTGCGCGATGTCCGCGAGCGTGACCCGCCTGCGTTGCGCGAGCCGGTGATTTGCCGCCGAGTACACGACCAGCTCGTCGTCGTACAGATGGGCTTCCACTGTGTCGTCGAGCGCGGCGGGAATGGCGTTGATGATCAGGTCCAGTTCTGCGCGTTTCAGCGACGCCTCGAGCTCCTCGTTTGCGGCAATCGTCATCGAAAGCGTCACATTCGGCGCATGCTGCAACAGACTGCTGCAAGCGCTTGCAAGCAGATCGTCAGGCACGCCCGGGTGCGCGCCGATGCGCAGATGCCCGGTGCGTCCGTGGCTGAGGTCTCCGATTTCACGGGCGACATCCGCGAGCGAGGCCCGAAGTCCGTGCACCCGCGCGAGGAGCGCATCGCCCTCCGCAGTCAGCTCGACGCCTTTTGGCGTGCGGCGGACGAGCTTTGCCTGAACGGCGCTCTCCAGCCGCCGCAGGCTTTTGCTCAGCGCTGCAGTGCTCAGGTCCAGGGCTTCCGCCGCGCGTCCGAGATTGCCGTGCTCGGCGACGACGGCGAAATATTCGATGTCGCGCAGCTCCATCCCGTTAACCTGGATTCAACGAAGGGATAAAGCCGGATGATTGAGGCGTCGGGCAAGCGGTGTCAACATGCTGGCGAATGGCAGGAGCCGGAATGTGGTGCACGCATCCACGATACCGTCTGGGGAGAGCACGATGAACTTCGCCACTATCCTTTCGCCGCTCATCTGTCTGGCCGCCGTTGCACTGTACGTGTCCCCCGCGCATGCGCTCGACGCGTGGCCGTCGAGACCGCTTCGGGTCGTCGTGCCGTTCGTGGCGGGAGGGGGCGTCGACGTGGTTGCGCGGATCACCGCGGCACGCCTGGGACCGGCGCTCGGCCAGCAGGTGATACTCGACAATCGGCCCGGCGCGAGAGCCGTTATCGGGACCGAAATCGTCTCCAAGGCGGCACCCGATGGATACACGCTTCTCATCGTAAGCGATGCGCTGACCGTGATGCCTTTCGTCGAGCGCAAGCTCGCGTTCGATGTTCGTCGCAGCTTCACGCCGGTCTCGCTCCTCGCCACGCAGCCGCTGGTGATCGCGGTGCAGCCATCCCTCCCCGCGCAGTCGGTCAAGGATCTCATCGCGCTGGCCAAGACGAAGCCCGGTGCGCTTTCCTACGGCACCGGCGCGTTCGGTCACTATCTCGCGGGGGAGTACCTCAAGAAAGTCGCGGGTTTCGACATGGCACATGTTCCCTATAAAGGCGGCGCCCCGGCTGTGATCGATCTTGCGGGAGGACAGTTGCCCGTCGCCTTGACCGGGCAGTCGCCGATGATTGCCTTTGCGCGCAGCGGCAAGATCCGTCCCCTGGCGGTCACGACGAAGACGCGCTCGGCTGCGCTGCCGAATGTGCCGACGCTGGCCGAAGCCGGGGTTGCCGGCATCGACTTGTCCGAATGGATCTTCATGCTCGCCCCCGCGAAGACACAGAAGGAAACCGTGTCGAGGCTCAACGCAGACCTCGCGACAGTGCTCGCCGCACCCGAAACCAGGGAGAAGCTGGAGGCGGGAGGATTCGAAGCGGCGCCGAGTACACCGCTGCAGCTCGACGCGATGATTCGCGACGCATTGGCGCGTTGGGGAAAACTGATTCCGCAGCTGCATATCGCGCCTGAGTAGGTCCTATCGGCTTACGGGCCGGCTGCGCCCAGCCCCGCCGAACATTGGGCGCGACTGGTTTAGCCCCCGCTTAGTCTATTTTCGCGCCCGCCAGCGCGACGACCTCCGCGAACTTCCTGATTTCCGCGCGCAGGAAGACGCTCAGTTGCTCGGGGCTGGACCATTCAGGCGGCGCGCCCATCCGCAGCAGCGTCTGCGATACCTGCGGGCTTTTCAGGCTGTCCACCAGTGCCGTATGAAGCCGATCCACGATTCGCTTCGGCGTGCCTGCCGGGACGACGAGGCAATACCAGGACGTGATGTCGATCGGGAGCCCGGATTCGATGAAAGTAGGCACGTCCGGCATCACCGGTGTTCGCTTGGTCCCGGAGGTGGCCAGAACGCGCAGCCGTCCGGTCTGGGACAGGGCGAGTACCGCGGGTGGCCCCGACAGCATGATCTCGACCTGCCCGGACAAGGTCGCGCCGACCGCCGGCCCCGAGCCTTTGAAAGGAACGTGCGTGATGGATATGGCGGCGCGCTTCTTCAGCAGCTCCGCGACCAGGTGCCCGGTGGTCCCACTGCCTGCGGACCCGTAATTCAACTGGCTCTTGGGCTCCCTGGCGAGCTCGATGAGTTGTTTGATGGTCGTGGCCGGCACTGCAGGGTTCACCGACAGGACCTGCGGCACTTTCGTGATCAGGGAGACCGGCGCGAAATTTTTGAGTGGATCGTAAGGCAGCTTGTCGCCGTAAAGCGAAACGTTGATCGCCATGGGCGACACGACACCGAGAAGTATCGTATAGCCGTCGGGCGGCGCATTCGCGGCCATTGCCGTGCCGACCGTGCCGCCGGCGCCGCCGCGGCTGTCGACGACGACGCTTTGTCCCAGGCTTTCGGAAAGCTTTTGCGCGATGACCCGAGCGATCGGCTCCGCAGTCCCGCCCGGCGCCGTCGGGTTGATGAAACGAATCGGCCGCGTCGGGTAGACGTCGGCGGAGGCGGCGTGAGTAAGACCTGAAAACAGAGCTGCAATCAGCCCGGCCACCGTTATGGCGTACGCAGTTGTTCCGGGCCACATCGACGCGTGCTCCTCTTATGGTGACACTTGTACACGGCTGTGCGAATGCACATTGCGGGCAGGGCGCCGATCCACGCCCTGACTGACATCGATGCCGATCAGTGCGAGGCCGCGGAATCCTTGATCGAAACGCGCCAGTGGATGCGATCTTCCTCGGGCGGGTAATCGCCTGCGGCCTTGTGATAGGAGCACCGATTGTCCCAGATGACCACGTCACCTTTGCGCCACTTGTGGCGATATTGGTCCGGCGGCTGAACCATGTAGCGCGTGAGCTCGTCGATGAGCGCGTCGCTCTGCGTCTCGTCGATGCCTTCGATACGCAGGATCTTGTTCTGATCGAAGTAGAGCAGCTTGCGCCCAGTCTCGGGATGCACGCGGATGAGCGGGTGGCGCACGGGTTGCGCTTTGCGGTCGGCCTCGTCGAGGAGGCGGTTCGCCTGTTTGCGGCCGCCGTAGACGTACTCGCCGTATTTGCCTTCGAGGCTGTCCTTGAGACGCTGGGGGAGCGCTTCGTATGCCGTGTAGGCACTCGAGAAATGGGTGTCGCCCCCCGTGCTCGGGATGGCGAGGGCATAGAGCTGAGTGGCTTTGAACGGCACCGCGTCGTACGAGCCGTCGGTGTGAAAGCCTTCGGCGCCGCGCAGGTAGATGTCCTTGTCGAGTGTGCCGTCCGGGCGGAATTTGTTCGTGCCCAGAAGCGTGATCTCGGGTCGATCGGGATGGCGGGTGCTCTTCGACGGGTGCGGTGAGACGGCCCCGAAACGCAGGCTGTAGGCCAGATAATCATCGATCCCGAGCGTCTGGTCCCGCACGGCGATGACGTTGCAGTCGAGCCAGGTCGCGTAAATCCGGCCGAAAGTCGCCTCGTCCATGGTCTTTACGTCGACGCCGAGAATTTCTGCTCCGATCGGTCCGAGACGGCGGATTTCCATCATCGTTCTCCCGAGTGAATGACAGGGCACGCTGCGCCCGGCGGTTATCCGGGCACTCGCGAACGCATCGCTAGACCATCGCCCCGACTGTAGTGGCCGCGCGAACGCACTGTCAACCGGGTTGGCAGTGTTAGTGATGGAGTGAGGGGGTGATGATGTGATGGGGCGAGCCTCGATGCCAGTGGCGTGAACCTCCAGTTCGCAGCACAATTCGCGTTCCATGCCAGATGTTCAAAGTCTATTAAACGCGCAAGACCACAAGGGATACACATCATGATGAAACGACTGAATACCGTATTTTTGCAGGGGCGTGACGCACGCGCCCTGCGCGCATTCGCGCTGATGCTGGCCGCCGCGGCGCTGCTCGGCATCGCCGGGCCGGCGGCGTCACAGGTCGGTTTTCCGCCGCCGCCGCCGCGTGTCAGCCCCGCCGCCGGTGTGATCGACATGCACGTCCATCCCGACCCCGATGTGTTCGGCCGTTCTCTGACCGACATCGAGCTGGCGATGATCGCGCGGCGCAAAGGCATGCGCGGCATCGTCCTGAAGAATCACGTGGTGACCACCGCGGATCGCGCGGCGCTGACCATGCAGCAGGTGCCCGGGCTCGAGGTGTGGGGCGGCATCGTGCTCAACAATTCCGTCGGGGGCGTCAATCCGGCGGCAGTCGAATGGATGCACCGCATGTCGGGGGGCCGCGGCAAGATCGTGTGGCTGCCCACGTTCGACTCCGACAAGCACATCAAGACCCTGGTCGACAAGAGCAAGTCGGGCCTGGTCGTCGCCCCCAACGGCAAAGTCACGCCGCAGATGGAAGAGGTGCTCAAAATCATCGCGCGCGAAAACCTGGTCCTCGCCACCGGCCACGTGCATGCGGAGGAAGTCGTCGCCGTAGCCCGGCGCGCACGCGAGCTCGGCGTGAAGAACATTCTCGTCACCCACGGCCTGACGAACATTCCGGGCCTCTCGACCGAACAGGCGAAGCAGGTCGCGCAGCTCGGCGGCTACATCGAGATCTGCTACCTGCAGTTCCTGACGGGGCCGACTGCGCAGTACCAGTGGATGACTCACTGGGACCGTGTCGATGCGAAAGCCGTGGCACAGGCCGTCAAGGACATCGGCGCCGATCACCTGGTGCTGTCCACCGATCTCGGGCAGCAGGGGATGATGACGCCGCCTGACGGGGTCGAGAACCAGATCGCGGCAGTACGCGCGGCGGGGGTCTCGCAGGCCGACATCGACAAGATGATGAAGCGCAACCCGGCGCGGTTGCTCGGGCTCGCGGACTGATTTGCGATGACGCGCGCGTGGAAGCGTGGAGCGCTTTCTCGCGTTGCTGTCGATCGTGCGGTTATACCCGGCGTTGCCAGATGACCGGATTGCGGCGCCCGTGAAACACCGCGAGCACCACCAAGGACTCGGCGCGAACGCGGAAATACACCGCAAATGGAAAACGGCGCGCGACGGTGCGTCGAACATCGCCAAATACCACCGGACAGCGTTGCGGTCCGGCCGCGGCATTCACAATCGCCTGCTCGATTTCGCGGATAAATTCATCGCCGAGTCCCAGGCTCCTTTCGCCGTACCAGGCAGCCGCTTCCTCAAACTCGTTTTGTGCCGCGCGCCGGAAAACGACGCGCAGCGTCATCGTCCCAGGCGCGACCGGGCCGCTGCCTTGACTTCATCCCAAGGCACCACGTCTGCAGGGAAGGAATCGTCATCAGCGACACGGCGGTCCAGCTCCGCACGCTGTGCGTCGGTAAGCGGAAAGGCCTTGGCGTCAGCGCAAATAGTCGCCCATATCTCCTCGACAAGCGCGAGCCGTTCATCAACGTTGAGTCTATCGATCCCTAGTGTCTTGACAGAAACGCTCATGGTCACCTCCACCTAAGATGCCAATGTAGCACGAGCACCTGCACGTGCTCGATGCTTTGAGGGGTATAACGTCGCCATTTAGCCGCCGAGCAAGTGGCCAAAGCCCGCTTGCGACGGTCGATGTCGAATGGCGGGCGGTGTGGGAAGGCCGATTAGAAGCGGGTCGTTGCCCGATTCAGACGGCGCCCTGTTAAGCGGGCGCGTCGGGTTGCGTCGTCGCCATCAACTCACCCAGACGCACGCTGCGCGCCGGCGCCCATTCGGGATTGAACCGCAAGCGGCTTTTCTGCGGGAACAGCAGCACGACGGTGGAGCCCAGCTGGAAATGGCCCATCTCGTCGCCCTGCTCGAAGGTCCATTGCTGCGGATCGTAATGCCACTCCCGCAGCTCGCCCGTACGCTTCGCATTGACGACGCCGTGCCAGACGGTCGCGATGTGGCCGACGATGGTGGCGCCGACCAGTACCAGGACGAAAGGCCCCTGTTCGGACTCGAAGACGCACACGAGACGCTCGTTGCGCGCGAACAGATTGGGCACGCCGAGCGCAGTGGTCGGGTTGACCGAGAACAGGGTTCCCGGCACGTAGGTCATGCGCGTCAATCGCCCGGCGCACGGCATGTGTATGCGGTGGTAATCCTTCGGCGCCAGATACAACGTCGCAAAGCTGCCGTGATCGAATTGCGCTGCGAGGTCGCGATGGCCGCCGAGCAGCGCCACGGTGGAATAGTTGTGGCCTTTGGCCTGGAGCATATGGTCGCGATCGATCGAACCGAACTGGCTGATCGCGCCGTCGACCGGGCAGATATAGTCTGCGTCAGCCAGGGGGCGGGCGCCCGGGCGCAGGGCGCGGGTGAAAAAAGCGTTGAAGCTCGGGTAGCTGCGAATGTCCGGGTTGGCCGCTTCGTCCATGTTCACGCCGTAATGCCCGACGAACCAGCGGATGATGGCGGTCGTGACGGCGCCGGCCTCGGCGTTGGCGACCCAGCCTGAGAAAGCGTTGATGGCACGTTTCGGGAATACGTACTGCGGCAGAACGGCGAGGCGATCGGACACGATAGGCGGCTGAAATCGAAAGAGGCGGAGTATACCGACCCGCAGAGGCAACGGGCGTTCCCGCACGTTGCCTGAGTCCCCGCCGAAGTCCTCAGTCGGCGCGAGCGCCCGCCGCCCTGCTCAAGTGAGTGACGCCGTCTCGGGTCCCGCCATCATTCCATCGTTTTCACCTGCGGCGCAGGGGTCATTTCCATCTCGGTGAGCGCCATCACTTCCTGAGCGGTGAAGCCGGGAGCCACTGCATCGACGATGAACTGCTTGCCATCCCAGCGCATGACCGCAAGGTCGGTCACCACGTAACTGACGCAGCCTTTGCCGGTCAGGGGGTAAGTGCACTGTTTGCGCAGCTTCGGACGGCCTTTGCTGTCGGTGTGCTCCATGACGATGATGAGGTCGCCTTTGCCCGATAGCAGGTCCATCGCCCCGCCGATGCCGCCGCGCTTCGCGTCCGCGGTGCTCCAGTTCGCAACGCTGCCGGTCTGATCGACTTCGTATGCGCCGAGAATGACGGTGTGTATGTGTCCGCCGCGCGCCATCTCGAACGACGTGACGCTGTCGAAGAACGACGCACCGGGCGTGAGTGCGACGTACTGACCGGCTGCGTTGTAGATGTCGGGATCGATTTCGTGCTCTTCCGAAACCATGCGCCCGTAGCCGAGGACGCCGTTCTCGGCGTGCAGGATGACGTCGCGCGACTGGAGATAATTCGAGACCATGGTCGGGATGCCGACGCCGAGGTTGACGTAGGTGCCTTCGCGCACGAGGCTCGCTGCGTTCTTCGCGATGCCCTGGCGAGTGAGCCCGGGCTTGTCGTTGTAGAGCCGCGCCTTGTCGGAAGGGCGGCGCTCCGGCCGCTTCCACAACTTGGCATCCTTCGGCTGCGTCGTCTGCACGACCCTCTTCACAAAAATACCCGGCAGGTCGACGAGCTCCGGGGGGATGACGCCGGGCTCGACGATCTCGTCGACTTCGACGATCGCGCACTTCGCAGCCTTGGCAAAGCTCGGGTTGAAGTTCTGGTTGCCGCCGCGGAACTGCACATTGCCGAGGCGATCGGCGCGGTAGCCGCGGCAGAACGCGTAATCGAGGTGGATGGCGTATTCGAGGACGTAAGGCTTGCCGTCGAAATCGCGCATCTCACGGCCTTTGACGAGATCGGTGCCGACGCTCGTGGGTGAGTAGAACGCAGGGATCCCGGCGCCGCCCGCGCGGCACCGCTCGACCAGTATGCCCTGCGGGACGAGCTCGACCTCCATCGTCCCGTTCGCAATCTGCTCTTCGCTCGCGGTGGGCGTGCCCGGCCGCACCGAGAATGCGGCGACCAGCTTTCTGACCTGTTTGTTTTCGGCGAGAATCTGTCCGCGCGTCGCACCCGGGTCCCCGAGCGAGTTGCACACCAGGGTCAGGTCCGTGGTGCCTTTTTGCCGTAGTGCGAGGATGAGGCTGTTGGCGAAACCGTGGCCTACGCTGAAGCCCGCGATCGCGATTGTGGCGCCATCTTGAATGTCGGCGATGGCCTGCTCGGGCGATGCGACAACCTTGTCCATGCGGTTTCCTCCGGATTGAAGCGATTATCGGTATTGCGGTGCGACACGAGCACCGGCGCGAGCATTTATCTCACTAACCGTATCACGCGACGCGTCGCACCGTCTACGCTCGGCGGGCTGACGCCCTGAAGGGATATACTCCGACGGGTAATCGCGCGCGGCCGGTCACGAGGCCCGGGCTGTCCCCGTCGGCCTTCAGTTCTGCCGCGCGTTCCATCGCATCAGTGTCAGCCGTCGTTCCGGCCGGCGCGTCCCGAGGATTCCTTCATGTTATTCACTCTAGCCGTCGTCCTGCTCGTTCTGTGGGTGCTCGGCATCGTCACCGCTTATACATTCGGCGGCGTGCTGCACCTGCTGGTGGTGGTCGCGCTCGTCCTGCTGCTGCTGCGCGTTCTGGGACCGCGAGCGGCACGCTGAGCCGCGCGGACGCGGCCCAAACCGCTCTCGCGCGTCTGTCGTGCACCTCGATTGACACCGTGTGCGACACACCGGACACTTCGCTGGCAATATCCGATCGACCCTCACACAAGGAGGATTGCCCATGGCCAAGCTTCGTCACGTAGCGATGGTGGTGGAGGATCTCGAGAAGACCGCACTGTTCTATGAGCAATCTTTCGGCATGCAGCGTGTCCGGCAGTCGGCAACGTCGATCGGACTCTCCGACGGTTACATGAGCCTCGTGATCATTCACCCGTCCAACGTCAACATGAAGGACGAGAGCCGCAGGGGGCTGCATCATCTCGGCTTTTTGATCGACGACATGGAGGAGATCACCTCGACGGTCGAAGCCAACGGCGCGAAGTATCACGGCGAAATACTCGGAAGCGGCCGCGGGCCGATGACCGAGCGAAAATATCTGGATCCGAACGGCTCGATGTTCGACATCACGACAGCGGATCACGCGCGCGAAACGTGGCGCATACCGGTAGGGACTGCGTAGGCCTCATCAGGCCTCGCGGCACCCATAAGACAAGCACGCCGTTCGAGGGGGCAGCATCGACAAGATCATCGACTATTATTTTTCGCCGTCGTCGCCATGGACTTATCTGGGGCACGCGCGGCTCGTGGCGCTCACGTCGAAGAACGGCGTCAGCGTCAATGTGAAACCTGTGGATCTCGGCGAGGGAATCTTCCCCGTGTCAGGCGGATTGCCGGTCTCCAAACGTCCGAAGCAGCGTATCGCCTATCGCGCCGTCGAACTGAAGCGCTGGAGCGAATTCCTGTCCATACCGCTCAATCTCGCACCGCGATTTTTTCCGGTGGCTTCCGAACTTGCGTCGCGCGCGATCGTCGCCGCGGATGTCGAGCACGGTCCCGATAAAGCCCTCGACTTCGCCGGGCGCATCATGCGCGGTGTCTGGGCGGAGCAGGCGAACATCGCCGAACCGGAGACGCTCAGGCGTATCGCTGCAGCGTCGGGCCTGGACGGCGAGGCCCTGTTGTCGAGCGCGGGCACGGACGCGGTCATGGAACGCTATGCGGGCTATACGCGCGAGGCGATCGATCGCCAGGTGTTCGGTGCGCCTTTCTACATCTACCGGGACGAACCTTTCTGGGGGCAGGATCGCCTCGAGTTCCTGGAACGCGCGCTGCGCGCCGGGTAGTGCGCGCACCTCAGCGAGGTGTAGACGCGGCTGTCGGCGCGAACCCTCCGGTCGGCGCCCCCGGCCTTCGCTGGACGCAATGAAAGTCGTGTAGCTGCGGTCAACGGTCGGCACCAGGCGTCATCGGTGGCGCACCGACCGATGCCCGATCCGTGTTAAAAAAAGCATCGTCAAAGCTCAGCTCGTGGGGATTCGATATGGCTGGTGGACCGCTCGAAGGCGTTAACGTCGTCAATCTCACTTCGGTCGTGGTGGGGCCGTTGTGCACCCAGATCCTTGCCGACCACGGTGCGCAGGTCATCAAGGTCGAAGGTCCCAAAGGCGATCTCGTTCGCAACCTCAACGGCAAGTCGGTCACGCCGGGCATGGGCGCCAAGTTTTTGCACCTGAACCGCAACAAGCGCTCGGTCGTGCTGGATCTGAAGCAGCCGTCGGGTTTTGCGGCGCTGACCCGGCTGATCGAGCGCGCCGACGTTCTCGTGTGGAACGTCAGGCCGGCGGCGATGGCGAGGCTGAAGCTCGCATACGACGACGTGCGGGCGATCAATCCGAAGATCGTCTATTGCGGCATGTTCGGCTTCGGTCAGGACGGGCGCTACCGCGCCAAGCCCGCTTACGATTCGATCATCCAGGGCTCGAGCGGCATGTCCGGGCTTTTCGAGAGAGCGGGGGAGCGCCCGCGCAACGTGCCGCTCGTGGCGGCAGACAAGACTGTCGGACTGATTGCGGTACAGATGATCGTGATGGCGCTGTACCGGCGCACGCAGACGGGCGAAGGCTGTGCGATCGAGATCCCGATGTTCGAGAACTTCGTCAAGTTCGTCATGGAAGAGCACATGTATCTGAGGACTTTCGATCCGCC
>JBKJKJ010000553.1:0-12538 GCA_046597455.1 Burkholderiales bacterium | reverse complement strand
TTAGCAGCCTGTCCCGACTGGTAAGTCCGACAGGCGGCTAGCGAGTGGGTTATTCTCGCACACCATGCGCTTCACTCAACGCTGGGACGTCTTCTGCCGCGTCGTCGACAACTTCGGTGATGCGGCCGTGTGCTGGCGGCTCTCGCGGCAGCTGGCGCACGAGCACGCCTTCGACGTGCGCCTCTGGATCGACGACCTTGCGACTTTGACCCGGCTGCAGCCGCAGATCGTGGACGCGCCGCGGCAGACGGTAGAAGGCATTACGGTGGTGCACTGGAGCGCCGGTGCGTTGCAAGCGTTCGACGGCGCGGCGGCCGAAGTCGTCATCGAGGGTTTCGGCTGCGGTTTGCCCGAGCGCTATGTCGAAGCCATGGCCGCGCGGAGGTCGCTGTGGATCGTGCTGGAATTTCTCAGCGCCGAGCCCTGGGTCCGTGAGCATCATGGGCTCCCGTCGCCACACCCGCGCTGGCCGCTCGAGCGCTATTTCTTCTTTCCGGGCTTCGAGGAGGGTACGGGGGGGCTTTTGCGGGAGGGCGATCTGTTCGGACGCCGGGAGGCATTCGGCGAACGGGAACGCGATGCCTTCTGGCAATCGGCAGGATACCCGCCGGTGCCGCCCAAGGCGACCGCCGTCTCGCTATTCGCGTACGAGAGCGCACCGGTGAGCGCGCTGTTGCAGCATTGGGAGCGTGCGCCTGACCCCCTCGTTGCGGCGATCCCGGAAGGGCGATTGCTTCCCGCGGCACTGCAGCACTTCGGCCTGACTCGCCCACCGGCCAGCCACGTCGTCCGGCGCGGCGCACTCGAAGTGCGTATCGTGCCGTTCATGCCCCAGGCGCGCTACGACGAGTTGCTCTGGGCGTGCGACGTGAACTTCGTGCGGGGTGAAGACAGCTTCGTCAGAGCACAGTGGGCGGCGTGCCCCTTCGTCTGGCACATTTACGAGCAGGAGGCGCTCGCGCACGCTCAAAAGCTGGACGCGCTTCTTGACCTGTATTGCAGGGCGCTGACGCAGCCCGCCGCCGAGGCGGTATGCGGGCTGATGCGGTGGTGGAACCAACTCGAAGGCGGGGCGGTCGCACCCGGCGCTGCGTGGGAGGCGCTCGTGAAACACCGCGACGAAATCCGCCGTCACGCGCTCACGTGGGCCGAACGGATCGCCGGGATTGGCGATCTCGCAGATAATCTGGCGTCGTTCTGCCTGGGCAAGCTAAAATAGCGATTTTGTATCAACGACATAAGGGCGGTCATGAAGACGGCGCAGGAAATCAGAGCGGGAAACGTGATCATGGTGGGCACTGACCCGCTCGTGGTCCTCAAGGCGGAATTCAGCAAATCGGGTCGCAACGCTTCGGTGGTGAAGATGAAGCTGCGCAACCTGCTGTCGGGAAGCGCCTCGGAGACGGTATACCGTGCCGATGAAAAATTCGACATGGTCACGCTGGAGCGCAAACAGGTTACCTATTCGTATTTCGCCGATCCGGCGTATGTGTTCATGGACGAGGAATACAACCAGCTCGAAGTCGATAAAGAGAACATGGGCGACGCGCTGCACTACCTCGAAGACGGCATGCAGGTCGAGCTCGTGATCTACGACAGCAAACCGATCTCGATCGAGATTCCGCAGACGATCGTGCGCGACATCGAATACACCGAGCCGGCAGTCCGCGGCGACACCTCGGGCAAGGTGCTCAAACCGGCGCGGCTGAAAACCGGTTTCGAAATCCAGGTTCCGCTTTTCTGCGCGACCGGTGACAAGATCGAAATCGACACTCGAACAGGCGAATACCGCAGCCGCACCAAAGGCTGAACGCGGACGAATAAAAGACGGCACCCGCGGGTGCCGTTTTTTATTTCAGGGCGCGCACCTCAAATCCGTGACCTAACGGCTGCCGCCTCGCACGCCGACGCCTGCATCGACCCCGACATTCGCCCCGATACCGGCACCGCCGACACCCACGCCCACGCCGGTGTTAGCGCCGACGCCGACGTCTGCGCCGGACTGGCCACGGGTGCGGCCCATCCCGGTATCCGTGCCCACCGAGCTACCGCCGCGCGCGCCTGTGGCCGCGCGACCGCTGGTGGTACCTGTGGAGTCACGGTTTGCGCCGTCGTGGGTCGGGCCCACCGCGCTGCCGCTCATTGCCGCGCCCGCTTCTGAGCGCGAACGAGTTTGCGCACGCTCCTGCGCCCGATCGCTTCTGCGCTGATCGGAACGATCCTGCCCCATCGCCCGGTTGGAAGAACCCGGACGGTTGGTGTTCATGTTGACGTCGGCACTGCCGCTGCCCTGCGCCCGGGTGCCTGCGCTCGATGCGCCCGCAGTCTCGTTGGTACCCGTGGCGCCGATACCCGCCGCGCCGGTGGCGGAGCCGCTGATGTCCGCGGCAGTGGATGCGGCAAATATTGGGGAAGACAGAACACAAACTCCAAGAACCATCGCCAGTTTACGAAGCTGCATACAAAACCTCCTCAGTTGATAAGTCCTACTGTGGAAGATGTTGCAACGTGCGTGCCGGCATCGGGAAAGCGGTCTTCAGAGGGGCTCTTAGGCGCGGATGTTTCCATTTCGTCGTTGTTTCACGATGAGCGAATAGTGACATGCGAACGCATAGCCCGCTGTGCGGTGGGGCGGAGCACGTCGGGACGTTGTCGCGGCCGCCCGACACTGAACTCATACGGACCGCGCTGCGAACTTGCGCTCAGCAGCTTGCGAGGGCGTGCCTGCGAGCTGTCGCGTGACACCTGCGGACAGAGCATCCGCCGCTACGGCGCCGGGGCACGACCTCACAGCATGATTCAAAAAGCAGGCTCAAAATCCCCGCTTTTCCACGCTTTGATCGGGCGTGCGCGCATGTAGCATCTGGACCATTACCTTCGTCCGGAGCCCGGTCGATGAACAACATATTCATGGGCAGCTACACCGCAAACGGTGTCATCTACGATTATTCGGGCATCTGGTCTCGCCATGCGGGCAAGATCGAATGGAAAGTGACGGTCCGAAACGCGGATGTCGTGTGCAGGCCGCACGGCGTGATTCATGCCGAACCCGCCGAGTCGGATGTCGCTGAATTGCTCCGGCATCTCGTTGCACGCGACATCCAGCGCTGGATCAAGGCGCGCGCGGTTGCGGGCGCGCGTGCCGCCCCGCTCAACCCGGAGGCGAGGAGCGATGTTCGCCACCCGATGGACGGGACCGACAGCGCCTCGGGCAGTTTCAGGCTGGGTTGACTGTCGAGCAGGTTTCAGTGCGGCGTCGGTGCGCAGCGGGATCGCGACGGGGTGCCCCGCATTCCAAATTCAATGGGCGTCTAAGCGGCTGCAACCTCACGAACGGCTGCCGAGGCGCAGCTCCTGCAGTTGCATTTCGAATATCGAATCGCACTTGAACAGATGGCGTGTCGTCAGTGTGGCGGTGACGATTGCGAGTATGCCGGGGAGGATCACGTTGGGATTGGCGGTCAGTTCGAGCACTGCCACGAGTGCGCTCAGCGGCGCCTGGAGCGTCGCGCCCATCATGGCGGCCATGCCCAGCATCGCATAGAGCGCGACGTTCGACGTACCCGCAGGCACCATCCCGGTTCCGATCACGCCGAAAATACCGCCGAAGGCCGCGCCCATGACGAGGGTCGGACCGATGAGTCCCGCAGGCATACGCGCGCCGACGCCCGCAGCTGTGGCGACGAGCTTGAGCGCAGCGATGATCGCGAGCGCGCCGATCGTGTATTGCCCTTTGAGGGTGAGCTCGATCACGTCATAGCCGATCCCGAGCACTTGCGGTACGAAGATCCCGATTGCCCCGACGAGTACGCCCGCGCCCAGCATGGCGATCCACCACGCAATGGCGCAAGTGGCCCGCATGATTCGCTGCGCGAGCGTGATGAACGCCGCTGAATAAGCGCCGATTGCGATTCCCATAGCGGCAATCCAGGGCAGCTCCCACAGCGAGCCGAACACGACTTCCGGCACGGCGAAAGCGGGTGCATCGCCGTATACGAGACGTCCCAATGTCGCACCGCTCACCGCCGCGAGCAGGATCGGCGTGAAGCCGCCGACCGTGTATTCGATCAGCACGACTTCGACGGCGAGGATGACGCCCGCGAGCGGGGTGTTGAAGGCGGCACCGATTGCCGCCGCAACGCCGCAGCCCACGAGCGTGCGCAACGCGCTTTGTGCAATACGCAGACGCTCTCCGATCAGGCAGCCGCTCGCGGCGCCGAGGTGTATCGCGGGCCCTTCTCGGCCCATGGACATGCCGAACACGAGGAGCAGCGCCGCGGCGATGAACTGCACGATGGCATTCTTCAGTGGCAATCGGCCCTGTGCGTGATCGAGGCGCTCGAGCACGTGTACGACACCCGTCTGCAGGGGCCCGCGCGCAAGGAGATAGAGAACGCCGATCGTCAGCACCGCGCCGACGACGGGCAGGGCGAAGCGCGCGCTGTCGGGTATGTCACCGAATCCACCCGAGGGCACGATAAAGAACTGCCACAGGTCGATCGTGCCGCGAAAGGCGATGCTCACCAGTCCGGCGCACGCGCCGACGGCAAGCCCGAGCAGCGCGAGGGCGAGCGCATCGCGACTGCCGCGAAAGCGCAGCCGTAGTCGCGCGAGGTGCTCGCGCAGGCCGGAGAAGAAGCTCATAGGGAAAGTCCCGGGTTAACGCAGCAAGCCGACGAGTTCCGAGATTGTCGTCACCTCGCGGAAATTGCGGATCACCTTGATGCTTGCTTCGAGGTTCTCCCCGGAAAACTTCGCGTACGGCGCCAGCGCGCGGTATTTGGCTTCGACGTCGGTCCAGGCAATGCCGAGTATGGCTGCACCTCGGGGCGCATAGACGGTGCTCGAAGTCTCCCGGCCATCCCGAGTCCTGATGGTTACGATGGCCCCCGATTTGTAACGCGCCAGGTTTTCGGTGGGCGGAGCGGCGACCTGCACTTTGCCGAGCAGGCTGCGGATCGCCGGGCTGTTGATCTTGTCCGGGAACGCGTGCGCCCACGAAAAGTCCCTGTCGGCTACGCCGGCTGCGGCGAAATACGCCGGGCTGTGCGCGACCCCGATCAGGTCGGTCGGGTATTGCGGGCCGGTAAAGCCCTGAAAGCCGGGGCGGGAGATCGTGATCGTCTCCACCTCATCCGCTGAGACGTTGCCTTCGCGCGCGGCATTGGCCGCGGCTTCCGCGACGGCGTGGTGGGGATGACCGCCGGGAACGAGTTTGATCCCCATGTCGGTGAGGATGCTCCAGCGCTCGCCCAGATCGCGGGTGACTTCGGAGACGTCAGGCTTATTCCCATAGACCTCGAAGAAGCCGAGCCGGGTCTCGAGGATGTTTTCCTCGGCGAGGAAGCCCATCCCGGCGGCCTGGGCCGCATTCACCCCCAGCATGGCGGCAAGACCGGCGTGATATTCGCGGGCCACGCTGGTTTTCGCCGCGGCGTGCAGTCCACCCATCGAAGTCGCGCAGAGCGCGATCGCCTGGGCCATTTGCGATTCGCTCAGCTTCATGAGTCGTGCGGCGGCAACAGCGCCGGCGAAACTGGCGACGATGCAGCCGTGAAAGCCTTTCGCCTGCAGGCCGCCTGTCATCGCCCCATTGATCCGTCCGGCCACTTCGTAGCCCAGCACGATGGCGCCCAGTACGTCCCGACCGCTGGCACCGGTCTTCTCGGCAACGGCAAGCGCAGCGGCACACGCGATCGTGCCGGAATGGACGATGTTGCGCAGGTCGCTGTCGTCCGAAGCCGCCGCATCGCTCATCAACGCATTGACGCGCGCGGCTGCGGCGACCGGAAGCTTCTCCGCCGCTCCGAACCACACCGTGGCCTCGGCCTTGCCGCCGCGCTCCACCTCCAGGGCCCGAATGATGCGGGACGATTCGAGCGTCGAGCCCAGGGAAGCGCTGGCGAGGGTGCTGGCGATGAGCATCTGCGCATGTTCGACGGCTTGGGCAGGGAGGTCTGCATCGCTCTGCCGGGTCACGAAGGCCGCCAACTGGGCTGCAACAGTCATTACATACCTCGCTTCAGGAGGGGGCTGCACACATATCGTCACGGGGAGGCGAGCAGGCGCGATGCGCTTTCGCGCGCCACCGGAACGGCTTCGTCACGTCGTTTCTCGCAAATAGGCCGGCTTCAAGCAGATCCGGCTACAAGCGATACTGCCCGAGCTTGCTTTCGTCGAGGCTGATCCCAAGACCGGGCCCGCCCGGCAAGGTCAGGCTGCCCGATGAAATATCGAGACGCGTCGTCGCGACGGTGTCCACCACTTTGAGCGGCCCCACGCATTCCAGTCCGGGGAGTACGTTGCGTGACGAGGCGGCCAGCATGATCTCCGCGAGCGTGCTCGGATCGAGTCCGAAGCCGTGGCCGATTACGACCGGAAGGCCCGCGGCCTCAGCGGTCGCCAGCATGCGCGACGCGCGCATGATGCCCCCGGCTTGCTTCACGCCGAACTTCACGAAGTCCGCCGCGTCGGCCTTGATCACCGCGATGAGACTGGCATGATCGCTGATCGTTTCGTCCGCCATCACCGGAATGCCGCCTTCACGGCGAACGCGCGCCAATCCCGCGATATCCTCTTTGGGCGCCGGCTGCTCGAAAAGCTGCAGGTCGAACGGCTTGAGCACGCGGCAAAGCTTCAAGGATGTGTCCGCATCGTACTGGCAGTTGGCATCGATGCGCAGCTGCATCGCGCTGCCGACGGCGGTGCGAACTGCGGCGACGCGGTCGTGATCGGCTTCTACGCCGCTGCCGACTTTTATTTTCGTCGAACGAAAACCCGCTTTGAGCCATCGGATGGCTTCCGCCGCCGCTTCTTCCGGCGGAAGCATGCCAATCCACCCGTTGAATTGCACGCGGTCCTGAACCGCACCGCCAAGATAGGTGTAGATCGGCACGCCCTGACTGCGTGACACGAGCTCGACGCACGCCATCTCCACAGCGGCTCCGGCGCCGGGCTGCGTGGGTGCGAGCGCATCCAGCATCTCGATCAGCCGGTTGATGTTGGTCGGATCCTCGCCAATCATCGCTGGGCCCACGCGTTCCCGGAGCGTGCCGATCAGTTCGGCGGCCGTTCCGGGCGACTTCGCACTGGCCGACGGTTCGATGCTGCTGATGCCTACGGTGCCGTCCGATGCCGTGAGGCGCACCACGGCGCATTTCGTCGCATTCTTGGAAATGCCGCCGCTCGTAAACGTGCCCATGAGCGGCATCGCGACGCCGAATACTTCGAATCGTTCTATCTTAAGTTTCATGGCGATCATCCTCGTTTGTCATCCTGCGGCCCTCGCCATCCCGGCGTCATGAGCGCTCGGATTTATGTGGCGTTGCGTGGGCCCATCGTATCGTAATTATGAGGAATGCACGTCCCCGGCTCGAAGTCGGCGTGGTGGACGGGGGTTGCTTCGATTGCGTGGTGGGAATAGATTCCACAGTAATTGGCCGCCAGTATCCGTTCGATACACACCCGGATAGCACGTCGGGACGGGAGAAGCCAGCATGACCCTAACGTCCTTTATTCGCATTCTGGAATGTCCCGCGCGCCTGCTCACGACGTCGTGGGTGCGCGAACGCAGGCCGATGCCGGACGCAACTTCCGATCTATCCCGAGAATGGCAGAAAATATGAACCCAAGGCGGTCCTGGATGATACTGCCCGCGCACGAGCCCGCTGTCGCTGCGCGCTGTCAGGAATTCAAACCCGACGTGGCGGTCCTCGACCTGGAGTACTCGGTCCCGGCGAAAAGCAAGGACGCCGCGCGTTCGGGGCTGGGGGCTCTGGTGAAGGCAGTCGGCGACAGTCAGTCCGAAACCTTTGTCCGCATCGACCGTGAAACGCGGTGGGCTGATGTCAGAGCTGCCATATACCCCGGCATCAAAGGGATTGTTTTTCCGGGTCCTGAAGAACCCGACGAAGTGGCTGAGCTCGGTGAGCTTATCGGGGCAATGGAAAAAGAAAGAGGCGTTGACCCCGGGGTCACGGAGCTGGTGCTCATGCTGGAATCAGCGAGGGGTTTCTGGAACGCGCCATCCCTGGCACAAGCCAGCGCGCGGGTCACCGCACTGGGCGTAGGCAGGATAGACCTGACCATGCGGCTCGGACCGGTACCCCAGGGAGAGTTTCGACTTTATCGCTTCCTCATGACACGGGCACTCGTTGCTGCAAGGATGCTGGATAAACAACCCCTGGGCGCTTTCTGGCGGCCCGGCTCGCGCGGTGGCGTCGCCTCGAAAGAAATCACTGTGCAAGCGTCCCGGGAAGGCAGGCTCATGGGCTTTACGGGGTGTCTGTGTGCCACACCGGAACAGGTGGCTTCGGTTAACGAAGGATACGCGTCTGCGTAACGCATCAAGAACCGCAGCCCGTCCCGGAAATGAACAGTTGATTGGCGAGAGACCGATGCCCAAGTACATACGCCGTTCGTTGTTTGCGCTGTCGATTGAAGATTCGAACCTGGGGGAGAAAGCGTATGCCTCGTGGGCCGATGCAATTATTCTGGACTTCGTGAAGAAGCCGGGCTGCGACTGGCAGGAACACGTGAAGTCGCGGATGCCTGCGGCCATACACGAGGCGGCCAGGGGCGGCTCCGAAGTGTTTGCACGAATCAACAGTGACGCCGCTGCGGCCGAGCTCGAATCGGTTGTGTTTTCCGGGATTTCGGGCGTCGTAGTGAAAGGGGCAAACGGGCCGGAGGACATCGAGAAGGTGAGCGAGTGCCTCGATGAGCTTGAAGAAATCCGGGGCATCGCCGAAGGATCACTTGAAATTGACGTCGAGGTCGTTACCGCCGCCGGGGTCTGGAATTCACTCGAGATCGCCCGTGCGAGTCGGCGATTCGGCATCTTTACCGTGAACGAGCATGAGTTATCCGGGAATCTGGGGATGTCTACCGAGCCGGCGCTGGAATTCGAGCCGCTCGAGTACATCAAATCGCAGCTGATTACTGTTGCCACCTCGGTCGGGGGGCAGGCACTGGGAATGAGTTACCCCCTCAGTGTCACGCAGGACAACGTCGGTGACGAGGCGTTGAGGAAGGCCGTGCGGCGAGCCAGGGATACCGGTTTCAAAGGATCGTTGTGTCCTCATGCCTCATGGATCAAGGCCTGCAACGAGGGTTTTCGTCCCAGTTCCGAAGAAGTGTCTTACTACGTGAAAGTCATAGAGGTCTTTGCGGAGGGGTTGAAGCGCGGCATGGCGTCCGTCCCCATCGACGGCAAGATGATCGATGTGCCGGTTGATCTGCGCGCAAAGCTCTATGTCGAATGGGCGAAAAGGGCCCAGGCACGCGACGATGAAAAAGCCAGAGCTCACCAGAATCCGGCTTCGTGAAACCACCGCGAAGAATCCGACTCGCCGTCATCAGGACTAAACGATGAATAACCGCGTCTCGCGCTGCTCGATGTTCGTCACCCCCACGAATCCCCGCTTCATCGACAAGGCGTGGACGAGAGGGGGCGATGTCTACATTCTCGACATCGAGGATTCCATCGCGCCCGCGGAGAAGGAACGATGCCGGTCGTTGATCCGGCTATCCATACAAAAGGCAAACAAGGGCGGGGCTTCGATTTATGTCAGGATCAACAAGCCTTTCGTGGACGCGGATCTTCACGCATCGGTGTGGCCGGGCGTCGACCGTATCATGTTGCCCAAGACCGAGTCGGCGGCGGAGATGCGCCACGCGCATGAAATCATTTCCCGGCTGGAGAAGGAACGCGGTATTCCCGTGGGTTATATCGAGTTGTCGCCGATGATCGAATCGGCGCTGGGTGCCGTCAATATCTATGAAATCCTCACCGCTACGCCGCGAAAAATCTGGTCCCAGGGCGGCGGGGGCGGCTACGACATGGCGGTCAATCTCGGAATCGAGATGTTTGCGAGCTTCGACCAGTACGCGTTCACGGTTGCTTACGTTGCGCTGGCGGCGATGACACTCGGGATCGAGGCCACTGGCGGTGTGTTCGTCCCCAACCCTTCGGGGCGCGTCGACCAGAGCGATCAGGCGCTTCAGCAAGCCGAGGCGCTCCATCAGGCGGGTATCCACCACGCCGGAGCGCTACACCCTGCGTTCATTCAGCCTCTTGTTTCAGGCCTCTCGCCGACTCAGGAGGAAGTCGCGTGGGCGAACCGGGTCACGGATGAATACGACAAGCTGGTGGGCGTCGGTGAATCGGTCGGAATGCTGGACGGCAAGGTCATCGACAAGTACGAGTATGACCTGGCCATAAGGACGCTCGACTGGGCCGCGTCCTGTGCTGCAAAAGACAGCTACAAGGCGAGGGCCCTGACCCTTTGCGATCCGCGGTAATCCGGCCCGGTAGTCCGGTCCCTCGGGCGATACCTTCGAGTCGGCCGCACCTCGAGTCCGTGCATCGTTAATTTTTGATCTGGAATCGCCGTTCTGGAGGCGTGCCGGCCTGGTAATGAACCGGTGCGAGCGCAGGAACGGTAACGGCATCGCACACTTTGCGTACACGAAAGGCTTCCATGGGCGGTGTCCAACTTGCTCTCGATTCGCACGTAACTTCCGCGCAGGCAATGCGTTTGAGCCAGGCACACACTTTCAATTCGGAACCGTCGGCGTTGGTTAGTTCGGTCAGGAAGGGTGCGCCTTTGTAGTGAGGCCGGTTCTTTCCGTCTTCCCACTGCACGTCCTGTAGCACGGTATAGAAACTGCCGTTCACGTCCAGGATGCCCAGCACCTTCTCCATGAAAAGTGAAAGATTGTCGGTATAGGAAAAACCTCCGATGACATCAGTTATGACCTGAAACTTCCCCAGCTCTTCTGACGAGTACTCCCGCAGGCGCCGGTTGGACAGATACTGGATCTGATTTTCCCCGAGACTCGAAGCCGTCTGTTTCCACAGTGGGGTCCTGCGGTCTTCAATCGACATGGCAACCGCTTGCGCTTTCTTGCCGCTGCGCGCCTGCCCATGCGCGTGCCGCTCGTCGTAACCCGGCGCGTAGTAATCCAGTATCGCGTGACCTTTGCCCGCTCCGATATCGAGCCAGCGGTCCTTCGCCCCCAGATTGGCGAGGGCGCGATCGAAATCGGAGGGTAGGCCAAGCGCGTATACCGAAAGCGACCGATCGACGGTATAGCCCTCTATCGTTTTGTCACCATCGCTGCGATAGATGTTGTCCTGTTTTGAAATTTCTTCCTTGAATTTTGTGTTATCGGTCTCAGCGGCGGTAGCCGAAGTGAGCCACAGGCCGGTAACGAAAACGAGAGCAGCGGTCCGGATTACAACGTTCATCATTGAGGGTCCACTTTCCAGGATGACAGTCGGGGGCGGCCCGGACTGCTCGGGTTTCGAACTCACTTCTTCTTCGGGGCGAAGAACTTACCATTTTGGAAGACGCCGCCAAAACTTGTCCAGGCATAATCGAACGAACCGGTGGAGGCGAGACTCAGGGCACCCGCCGTCATCGCGCTGACAAACGTGATTTGCAGCTCCTCCGTTACGTACGGGTCGAATCCCCCATTCTTCAATGCATATTCCGACGGATACTGGGCATCTTCATGGGTCGCGTCCTTGATCGAGACTTCGGCAATGCGGCTGCGAACGTACTTGAAGAAATATTCGCGGTTGCGAGCCGAAGAGACTTCTTCGTCGGCGCCGAGCACCATCACGGGCTGCTTGATCTGTTGCAGGAACTTGGGAAGGTTTTGACCGATCCCGGCGGGATCGAGCAGTATCGCCCCCGCCGCAGGGGCGCCTTCACCCAGGGCCGAGGCCACTGCCGAAGCACCGAAAGAATGTCCGACCAGAATGATCTTGCTCACGTCGACGCGCCGATCGACCGCTTCAGGCGTGCGGTGAAGGAACCTGACTATCCTCGCCAACGTTCTCCCGTTACTGACCCATGCGCCTTTAGCGGGAAGCTGCAAAGTCAGGCAGTGCATTCCCCATGACGCCAGATGCATGGCCTGATTGGCGTGCGCTTCCTTCGTGCTGTCGTAGCCATGCAGGAAAATGACCAGCGGTGCTTTCTCATCGGGCGAAGACAGGAACAAATCGGTATTGAAGCGCTCGGAGCCCGACAAGCGGATTTCGTGGCCTGATTGTGTGGTCACGACGAAGGGGCCGCGCAACCTGAACTGGTCGACATTGGGTTTGTGATCGAGCAGATACTTCTGCAACTCGGCCACGGACTCGGGTTTGAGCGTCGTCTGGGCGGT
This sequence comes from Burkholderiales bacterium, assembly GCA_046597455.1. Taxonomy (GTDB): domain Bacteria; phylum Pseudomonadota; class Gammaproteobacteria; order Burkholderiales; family SG8-41; genus JAQGMV01. The sequence continues at coordinate 361 of JBKJKJ010000553.1, read as the reverse complement.
GGGCGGCAGGCGTGTGCAGCCACTGAGCAGCGTGAGCCAAACAATGAGAAACGAAGCGGATATTCTGAGAATTGTCATCGCTGCATTATAAAGAACCCATTGGGGGCAGGATTATACGGACAGGCACGAGCAGCCGCTCGGTCCTGCGCCCGGCGGATTCGGCGTCGGTCCGCTTCCAACCTCGGCCTCGCGTTGCACCTGCCTCCAGTGCGACGCGATACGGATACCCGAAATCAAGCGCTGGGGTTCGAAGTAGGGGGGGCGCCACACGCGGCTCAAAAAAACGGCATCCAGATAGGATGCCGTTGGACCCCGTTGGGGGTATTGTTGGTGGAGGCGGCGGGAATTGAACCCGCGTCCG
>JBKJKJ010000610.1:0-5817 GCA_046597455.1 Burkholderiales bacterium | reverse complement strand
TCTGGGCGTCACGCCTGTGCTCATCGGCATGGGGATCGGCGATATTTTCCCGCCCGGCGTGCTGCACATCGACATGCTCGAGACAAACCCCCGGGATCGGGTCACGCCGGCGGGCCGCTTCTTCGCTGAAGAGGACCTCGACATCAAGGGGCAAAACGTGTTGTGGGTGGACTACGAAAAGGCGATCGCGATTCACAAGATGCCATCGAAACGAACTTCGCAGCGCCGCCATGAGCGCATGCTTTCCCCGGACCCCGCGGAACACCGGATCACCTACGGCTGCATCAATGTCCCGCCTGCGTTCTACGACCGCGTGGTGCATCGGCACTTTCGCGGCAAGGGGGGCATGGTATACGTCCTGCCTGATTCAACGCCGCTGAAGACGGTGTTCAAATCGTACGACGTGGGAGGACGGCGGCTGTCGAGCGCCGAGTCGGCGACGGGAGTTGCCCAAATCGCACAGGTTCAACGTTTCTGATGCTGCCATGACGAATACTCTGAAGTTCTGTTACCACGGGCAGCACTATCGGCCGCGCGAGCAGTTCAAAGCCCTGCCCGGGACCACGCACCGGCGCGAAGTGTGTGCCGATTGCTACGCCAAAATCATGGCAGACCGCAAGCTCAAGAGAAAAAAGACCGACGCTTCGCGTTAGCGCGGCTTAGATGACGCTGCGTATCCAGCGCGTCAGGGTATCGTAATCCATCGCACCCGACTGGCGAGCGATCTCTACCCCCTGCCTGAAGACGATCAGGGTGGGTATACCCCGTATCCCATAACGCCCCGCGATTTGCGCACAGGCCTCGGTGTCGAGCTTCGCCAGGCGCGCCGCGGGCTCTATGTCAGCCGCCGCGCGCTCGAAATGGGGCGCCATCATCTTGCACGGACCGCACCATGACGCCCAGAAATCCACGACGACCGGCACTTCGCTTTTTCCCGTGTGGACGTCGAAATTACCGTCGTTGAGTTCGACTGGCCTGCCCAGGAAAAGCGCGTTCCGACAGCGACCGCACAGGGCGCCCGGACCCATGCGCTCGGGGCGGACCCGGTTGACGGTCGCACAGCCCGGACAGACGACTATGACGGATTGGGACATGACCTGAAGTGAATGAAAGTAACGTGCCGGCCGCGTGGCTCAGGGGTGCGGGCCGAGCACGGCCGACACGCTCGATTCGGACGCCACCTGCGCAAGCGTGCATTGAGCCGGCGCTTTCTCGGGTCGCCAGCGCAGGAATTTCGTCCCATGCCTGAAACGCCCTTCGCTGAAGTGATCGTACTGCACTTCGGCCACGAGCAGGGGCGCCAGAGGTTTCCACTCGCCGCTGCGCTCGGTGCTCCAGCGGCTCGGGCCGCCCGGCCGCTTGCCCGTGAAACCGGGTTCCTTGATGAGATCCTCAAGCTTGCGTGTCAGCTCGGTTTTGGCGTCGCTTTTAAGGCTCGAGCTGAAACCCACGTGGTGCAGCAGACCTTCCTCGTCATAAAGCCCAAGCAGTAGTGACCCCACCAGCGGCGTTTTCGAGCCGTAGCGAAAACCGCCTACGACGCAATCCGCAGTTCGCATCCGCTTGTACTTCTGCATTCCGGTTCGTTCGCCGGACTGGTAAGGCAGATCCAGCCGCTTCGCGACGATTCCGTCGAGGCCATCGCCGAGTGCGTGCAACCACTCCAGCGCATCCGCACGGTCGGTGGTCTGCGGGGCGAGCCGCAGCAGCGGCTGATTTACCGCCTCGGATTCGAAGAATTGCTCGAGCGCTTTGCGTCGATCGGACAAATTCAGCCCCGCGATCGAGCGTCCTTTCGCGTCTACGAGCATGTCGAAGACGATGAGATGTGCAGGGTGCGATTTCGCCAGCTTCTCCACCCGGCTTTTCGCCGGATGGATGCGCAGGAGAAGCTGATCGAAGGAAAGCACAGGCCCTTTGGGGACGACAAGCTCGCCGTCGAGGACGAAACGGCGGGCTTTGAGCGCTTCGAGCGCAGCAACCATTTCAGGGAAATAACGGTTGAAAGGCTGGCCTGTTTTGGAACGCAGGTCGACGTCCCCCTCATGCCTGAAAGCGAGACAGCGAAAGCCGTCGAATTTCGGTTCGTACTGCCAGCCCGGTCCGTCTGGCAAGGCGCCGACGAGCTTCGCCTCCATTGGCGCATACGTGATCGGTATGGGTAGTGCCACGTCAGGCCTGGAGCAAACCGGTCAGAACGATGCGCCCACGCGGCTCCAGCGTGGGCGCCCACAGGTCGCACAGGGCCGCCACGCGCGCGGGCATGTTGGCAATATCGAATTCCTCGAGTCTCGCGCCGCACGCGAGTTCCTCCCACGTCACCATCGGGTAATCGATTCCGCTTCCCGATGCATGCTCGATCGCGCACGTCTCAATCCACGCGGTCGGTGCACCGGCGCACGTTTCATGAAAAAGGCGCTTCCCTTCGGCCCCGTTGGGATAGCGCTTCATGACCATTGCCCGATTGCTGAGGTGCGGTAGAAGCACCGGCGCGATGTCGGCGTAATACTGAAGCGCTTGGTGATGCCTCGCCCCACCCAGAACACCTTGTCAAGATGGGTGAGCGTGACTGTGTGCCCGCCGATCGCGGCCTCCCAATGCGTGCGGTCTGCGGGAATGATGAGGCGATCCGGCCGGCGCGCGCCAGGTGAGCTCTTTCGCGCCGTCACGACTTTCCGCTTGGGTGTACGCTTCGCGCGCTCGCCGGGTTGAGGATGCATGCAACGGTTTAAGCAATGGGTGGACCCGTCGCGCCCATGACAAGTCACCGAGTTCAAGACGATTGCGGTGCAGGCTACAATCGGGGGACGGCGCTCCACTCGAATCGCCGCTTCAACCTGAGGAGCCTCGACCATGGCACAAGAAGATCGCGTCGATACCCAAAAAACCCGGCCCACCGGCATCTCGCTACTGCGCGATCCGCTGCTCAACAAGGGCACCGCTTTCACGGATGAGGAACGCGATGCGCTCGGACTGCGAGGGCTCCTGCCCGCGCGCGTACACACGCAGCAGGAGCAGGCGAACCGGGTGATGACCCATTTGCGCACGCTTTCCGATCCGTTGGAAAAATATGTGGCACTCAACTCGTTGCACGATCGCAACGAGGCGCTGTTTTTCCGCGTCGTGATCGATCATATCGACGAGATCATGCCGATCATCTACACGCCCACGGTCGGTCTGGCCTGCCAGCGTTTCGGCCAGGTGTTTCAACGGCCGCGCGGCATGTTCATCACCATCGAAGACCGCGGCCGCGTCGCACAGGTCCTGCGCAACTGGCCCCACCCGGCGCAGATGATCGTGGTGACCGACGGCGAGCGCATTCTGGGCCTGGGTGACCTCGGTGCGCAGGGCATGGGAATCCCGATCGGCAAGCTCGCGCTCTACACCGGGTGCGGCGGCATCGACCCGCGAAACTGCCTCCCGGTGACGATCGATGTCGGGACGAACAACGCCGAGCTGCTCGCCGACCCCTTCTATATCGGACTGCGGCAGCGGCGCGTCACCGGCGAAGCATACGACGAGCTCATGGAGGAGTTCATCACCGCCGCACGCGAAGTGTTCCCCGGCGTGGTGATCCAGTTCGAGGACTTCGCAAACCACAACGCCTTTCGCCTGCTCGAGAAATATCGCGATCGCATTCCGACTTTCAACGATGACATTCAGGGCACCGCGGCGGTCGCCCTCGCCGGCATCTTCTCCGCGCTGCGCGTGACAGGAGAAAAGCTCACGGACCAGCAGTTTCTCTTCATGGGCGCGGGCGAAGCGGCTGTGGGCATCGCGGACCTGATTTCGGCCGCCATGGAAAAGAACGGGCTTTCGGCCGCCGAAGCGCGCAAACGTTGCTGGCTCTTCGATTCGCAAGGTCTCGTCGTGAGCGGCAGGCCACAGCTCGCCTCCCACAAGGCACATTACGCTCACGATCACGCGAGCGTCAAAGATTTCGTGACGGCGATCAAGACATTGAAGCCAACCGGGATCATCGGTGTCGCGGCCGTCGGCGGCACTTTCACGCGCGCGGTGCTCGAGGAGATGGCACGCGTCAACAAGCGGCCGATCGTGTTCGCGCTGTCGAATCCCACGTCTCAGGCCGAGTGCACGGCCGAAGAAGCGTATCGCTGGACCGGGGGCCAGGCGCTGTTCGCGTGCGGCAGCCCTTTCGATCCGGTCACGCTCGACGGGAGGACCTTCGTACCGCGCCAGGGGAACAACTCCTACATCTTCCCCGGCATCGGTCTTGGCGCAGTCGTGAGCGGCACGCGGCAGATCACCGACGAAGTATTCATGGCCGCCGCATACAAGCTCGCCCATCTCGTGAGCGAGTCCGATCTCGAGCAGGGTAGCCTGTACCCGGCGCTGTCGCGCACGCGCGAGGTGTCAGCGCACATCGGTGCAGCCGTGGCCGAAGCCGCTTACGCCCGAAAACTCACCGACCGGAAACGGCCGGACGATCTTCTGGCGCACATGGAAGCGAATATGTACGCGCCGGGGTACGCGAGCTATTAGGAAACGCGCACGCCGCACCGCGAACGCTTTCACGGCCCGAACAGGCGGCGGCGCGCTGGCCGCTACGAGGTTGCGGAAGGCGCAGGCGACGTTCCGCAGGAGGGCGCAGCCTCGGCGGCAGGCTGCGGCAGGCGAGCAAGCGCGCACAGCGACTCGCCACACAGCGCGCTCGCGCTCAGGCGCTCAGGTGAATTCGCACCGGCGCACCCCGCTTCATCGGGGTGAATCAGGCCGCGCCTGCGCCGGGCCGCCCCGGGCCCGGTTTGCGCGTAGAATAACGTGTTAAACCAAGAACATTCCTCTCGCGCTCGCCATGGCTGAAGTTTCCGGACGCACGCTCGTCACGAGCATCCTGTTCCTCGACATCGTCGGATACTCGAAGACGTCGGTATCCGCGCAGATGGACGTGAAGCAGCGCTTCAACGAGTCCCTCGCCAACGCGCTCAAGCCCCTGCCTACGGCGGACCGGGTCATTCTCGATACCGGCGACGGCGCTGCAGTCACCTTTCTCGGCAACCCTGAAGACGCACTGTTTTCAGGATTGATCCTTCAGCGGTTCACCGACCTTCCGGTGCGCATGGGCATCAACCTCGGTCCCGTGCGGCTGGTCAAGGATTTGAACGGCCAGACCAACATCCTGGGCGATGGCATCAACGTCGGCCAGCGCGTCATGAGCTTTGCCGATCCCGGCCAGCTCCTCGTGTCGCGATCGTTCTATGAAGTCGTGTCCCGTCTGTCGGACGTCTACGACGGCTTGTTCACGCACGTAGGCGAGCGCAAAGACAAGCACGTGCGCGCGCACGAGGTTTACAGTGTGAACCTGGCGCCTGAGGCACTCCCCGACTTCGTCGAAGCAACCTGGGGAGACCAGTGGGCCAGCGCAGTGGGCTTGTCGAGCAAAGCGCAGCAGGCGGCCGAAGCGGCCGTCGCGGATCAGCCCGCCAAAGTATTCGACTCGGGCATGAACCTGATCGTGTCGGGCCCCAGCCAGCTGAGCGTGCTGGCAGCCGTCGAAGAGCTCGAGAAAAGCGGCTCGCAACGCCTGTCGCCCATCCAGAAAATCGGCAACAAATGGATGGCAACCTGCTCTCACCCGCCCACTGAAGGCTCCGGCTGCAAGGTCGAGGAACTGGGCGCCATGCGTATCGTGACCGGGCCGACCCGCGAAGGCGTCTCGGAAAAGGTGGAGGAGCTGCTGAACAACGGCGCCCGGCTCGTGCACGATCTCGAGCAGGCGCAGAGCGTGTGGACTGCGGTTTGCGAAGTCACCGCGGACTAGCAGGCCACGAGCCGCGGCCGCGAATGCGGTGCGGG
>JBKJKJ010000253.1:0-11142 GCA_046597455.1 Burkholderiales bacterium | reverse complement strand
GGAAAACACTCGCTGCTTGAGTGCGGCTTCTGGCGCTTGCGGCACAGCGCAAACCCGAAAGCCGATGCGCGATCACGCCCATCCCGTGATGCAAAAAACAAGCTCCCGAGGGTTCCCGCAGGAGCTTGTTTGCCGCACCCGGGATGAATACCCCGGGTCTCCGGATCCGCTATCGGTCCCCGCCCTTGGCGTGAGACTTCCCTTCTTCTTCGGCACGCTTGAGTTCCTGAGCTTCGTCGGCGCTCTTGGGTTTGGCCTTGGCCGCCGCGTCGTCGACTTTGCCGGAATCCACGAATTTCTTCGTGGCGTCGTTGTAGTCTTTCGATGCCTTGTAGTTGCCTTCGCCGTGTTCCTTGTCTTTCGAGTCCATCGCAATCTCCTTGAGAATCAGACGCGAAAACATCTTGCAATCGACATGCCGCGCCCGAGCGCCTGCGCCACCGCGCCTCGCCTTCAGCTCTTACCGCCCACCGGCAGCACGTCGAGGTGGATCAGAAGCGCGATCACGATCGCCGCCATCGCCACGCCGCACACCGCAAGCCAGCCGAAGTGCGCAAACGTCCAGCTCGTGATAAACGCGCCCGCGGCATTTCCAGCCCACACATGCAGTCCGAACAGCGTGTTGGCGCGAGCGCGTGAGTCCGGCACCGCCGAATTCACCAGCGTCTGATTCGCGACCATCGACGCGCGCAAGCCGATGTCGAGCAACATCGCGCCGACGAACACCGCCGCAATCCACCACACGCCGAAACCCATGGCGAGCCAGGCGGCCATCATCGAGCATATGCCCGCCAGCACGACGGGCCTCACGCCGACACGGTCCATCCAGCGTCCCGAAGGACGGGCCACCAATATGCCCGCCGAACCCGGGATACCGATCAGGCCCGCCCCGCCAGGTCCCACGCGATGGAGCGCGGCGAGCATGGGTGCGGCCACGGCCCAGAATCCGCCGTAACAGATCCCGAACATGAACTGTGTCGCGGCCGCGCGCCGTATACCGCCGTGCGCACGCCAGAGCCGGCACATCGACCACAGCAGCTCGCGATACGAGGCCTGAGAGGTGGGACGCGTATTGGGAAGCCGCGCCCACAGCACGGGGATGGTCAGCAGGAGCATCCCTGCCGACAGCACGTAGCTGTAACGCCAGCCGAAGTTCGTGGCGATCAATCCGCCCCCGATCCGCGCGAACAGTATGCCGCTGAACATTGCCGTCAATTGCGTGCCCAGCGCACGCCCGCGGTGGCTCGGGTGCGCAGTCTCCGCCGTGATCGCGATGAAGCTTTGCAGGAGCGACGAGCAGATGCCCGACACGAGGCTGCCTGCCGCCAGCACCGCGATGGACGGCGCGGCCGCCATCATCACCTGCGCCAGCATCAGAACGACGATCTTGCACAGCACCAGTGTGCGTTTGTCGATGCGATCCCCGAGCGGCACGAACAGCGTAATGCCCACGAGCATGCCGCCGAAGGAGAGCGTCGGGATCCAGCCGGTGGTGGCGGCATCGGCGTGAAACTCGGCCGCGATCGCCGCCAGCATCGGTGTCTGATAATGAATGCCGCCAGCCACGATGAAAGCGGACACGGTCAACAAAACGATGAGACTGCGATGTTCGTTCGGGGACGTGGGCAGATTCGGCAATGGCTTTCCAGATAGCAGGCTGATCCAAATTTATCAGCTAACTCAGCTCGGGCCGGAAGTTTAACGGCAGTTTCCGGATCCGGGATGCGCGGCCGCGTGGCGACGCGCTTCCCGCTCGATCAGCGCGGTGCTCCCCTCTGCAACTGAAGTTCTCCACTGCAGTGCCGCAGCGGCCATGCATTTGCCCGAAAGCCATTGTTGTTTCCGCATTCGAATGTAACGTGGCTCAATACATTCCCCTGCGCCCAGGGTCGATCGGGTCAGAAAGTGGCTCAACCAACCCCGAGAGTGCGCTCCGGCGGTGCCCGTCCTGCGCGCCAGATTGACCAGTGTTCGTGCCGAGCCTCACGCGAGAGATGATCGAGCGCGCGGTAGTCGATAAGGGTCAAGCCGCGAGCGCCCTGCGTCAGAGCACGAGCTCCCGGGCCACTCCGCGCACGTCCATTTCATATTCGAGCCCTATCACCGGCGGGCGCGCGTAATGCCAAACCAGTCTCGTCTGACACGCGCCGCGTGCCGCAATGAGCTCGCCGACGAGGTGGCCGATGTTCTGGACCGTGTAAGCCTGCGTTATGACGGCATCGCTCCAGGAGAAGCCCAGCAGCGCGAGGCGACGCTCCATTTCGGCGAGCACGAACGCGACTTTCTCGCGCAGACCTTCGGGAGACGTGTCCTCGAGACGCACGATCCGGCCGCGATACTCACCACCGCTTTCTCTGGCTTCGCCCCCCCCTGAGCTGATGAAGCTTCCGTGCGTCGCGACGCGCTGCGCCGGCACCGTATAGGAGAACGCGTACATGACCGGTTCGACCGGCTTATCGTACATCGGGCAGACGTTGGTGCGCGCGACAGGATTCACCGGGTCGGCACCGGGCGTGTAGATGCCCCAGCGCTCCAGGGTGTTCACGTAGATCCGGTCGAAATTGTCGAACCCCTGGTCAGTAAACGGATCGGGCGAACGCAGTTCGCACGCAGCGAAAGCCGTGGTCTGACGTCCGATGGATGCGAGGTGCGCCTCGACTGCGGCGTAGGCGTCTCCTAGCGGCAGCGGCTTGGCAAAGCGCACCCGTTCGATTTCGTAACCCGGCTGCGCCGCCTCCACCGGAGTACTGAAACACCGCTTTGATGTAGCGGTCGTTGCCGGGCTCGAATACAGGAATCTCTGGCATCTCGTATCGCGTCACTTGAGATCGAGATTGCACGGGACTTTAGCACGCACCGCACATTCTGGTTCGCTGTGGAACTGCGCGTCCTCTCTGTCTTCTGTTACGCTGTTCGCGTCGGACCGTCGGCGAAGTCCCTCGGAAGAAATCATGCTTGGAGTGCACCGATGAAGAAGAAACACATGCACGCAGCCGCCGTGCTGCTCTCCGTGGCCACCACGTCTGCCGCCTGGGCGCAGGCTGACTGGAAACCGACCAAGCCGATTCGGTGGATCGTGCCTTTCGCAGCAGGCGGCGCTGCGGACATCGTGTCGCGCGTGATCGCACCGAAAGCCAGTGAGATTCTCGGCGCGCAGATCATCGTGGACAATCGTGGCGGCGCCTCCGGCATCATCGGTGTCGAAGCCGGCTCGAAGGCTGCGCCGGACGGTTATGTCGTGCACCTCGGCGGCCTTTCGAGCCACATCCTAAACGCGCACCTGTTCGCGAAGCTTCCTTACGAGTCGCGCGAGCTCACTCACGTCGCGCTGCTGACGCTCGTTCCTAACGTTTTTACGGTGCACCCCTCGGTGCCCGCAAAATCGGTGAAAGAGTACATCGCGCTCGCAAAGGCGCGACCCGGCGAGCTTACGTATGCCTCGTCAGGCGCCGGATCGTCGCAGCACCTGAACGGCGTGGTGCTGCAGCAGATGGCGGGCATCAAGCTCACGCACGTTCCGTATCGCAGCGGCGCACCGGCCGTCGCGGATCTCATGGGCGGGCACGTGATGTCGATGTTTGCAACGATTCCTTCGGTTGCGCCGCACATCAGGGCCGGACGCCTTCGCCCGCTCGGCCTCGCTTCGGCTCGCCGGTCCGCGGCACTTCCGGGCGTACCCGCCGTGGGTGAGACGGTGAAGGGCTATGACATGACTACGTGGTATTCGCTGCACGCCCCGCCGAAAACCCCGCGCGAAATCGTCTTGAAGCTCAACGCCGTCGTGAATGCGGCATTGAACGATCCTGATACGCGCCGCCGGCTGACAGACGACGGTGCCATTGTGCAGCCGATGACACCGGAAGAGTTCGCCGCGTTCTTTAGCAAGGAGTACGAGCGCATGGGCGCGATCGTCCGTGCCTCCGGTATCAAGCCGGACCAGTAGTGCTAGCCGACGACCAGGAGCTCTTCGTTCAGAAAGTGACGTGCGTGCCAGATAGGTGCGGCCTCTGTAATCTCTATGAGGTCCTCCATATGGTAGCCGAGGCGGCCGGGAATTCGGGCACGCGTCTCCACCGTCGTGATCATTCCCGGCGCGTAGGCGATGTCCTCCCGCGGCCCGAGGATCGGCCGCTCGTGGATGTTGAGTCCCAGGGAGTGACCGTTGTGCGCGTAGGTGAAATCGAGACCCAGACGCTCCTGCCTGGCTTTGGCCAGAGCAAACAGCTCGCGTCCCGTCGCGCCTGGTCGACAGGCTTCGATCACGGTGTGGTGCACTTCGCGCAACCTGCTCCAGATCGAACGATCTTCGGCGGATGCCTCACCGATTTTCGCGGTGCGTCCGACGTTCGAAAAATACTGCTGGAACATGCCGCCCGCGTCTCCTTTGAGTATGTCGCCGAGCACCATCTGGTAGGAGGATGACACCATGTGCGGATATCCCGTGTTGGCGCCGGCGTTGCAATAGTTGGACGTGACCTGGTCGGCCCCCTCTTTCAGCATGGCGTCGGCGAACCGTATGGCAACCGCTTTCTCAGTCTCACCGATGCGTGTTTGGGAAAAGGCGGTCAGAAAGGCTTTCTCGGTCGCATGAAACGCCTCGACGATCAGCGCCTTCTCACGCGGCGTCTTGAACATGCGAACTCGCGCGAACAGCGGCTCGGCGGAGCTCACGGTGAGCTTTGGACATTGCCCCACCAGCTCCAGGTAATACTTCGCCGCGAGATATTCGGTCTCGATCGCGATGCTGCCCGACTGGATTCCGAGCTCGCGCAGGATTCCGGCGAGCGCCGCCATAGGATCATCGACAAATTCCTTGTACGTGCGCACCTCGCCGATCCAGGTCTTCTCGGCCACGTATGCTGCCTCGATCGCGCATACCAGCAACAACGGTGCGCGGCCTTTCTGCCACACGACGAACGCCAAGCGATCGCGAATGCTGCGCTGGGTCGCGATGTGAACATTACCGGCATAGCGCACGTTCTCAGGTGACACTGCGATGACTGCATCGTATGGGCTGTCGTTTACCGCGCGCTCCAGCGCAGTGAGATCGCCGAGCGCTTCTTCCTTGGATATAGCCATTGATATCTCCGTTAAGGTGAGGCAAGGTTACCGTGCGCTCGCGCGCATTTGAACAGGAGGACGATTACGTGACTTTTCAGATTGCGGCTCGTTGTACGCAGACCGGGCGATTTGGCGTGGCGATCACCACGCGTCCCATGGCTGTCGGGTCGAGATGTCCGTTCATTGAGGCCGGCGTGGGCCTCACCGTGACGATGGCGCGCACCGACCCGCGCCTTGGCCCACTCGGGATCAATTTGCTCAAGCTGGGATACTCGGCTCAGCGTGTGCTGGACGAGATTGCCGCGAGCGATCCGAATATCGAAATGCGCCAGATCTGTGTGATCGACCGCGATGGCAATGCGGCTGCCCGAACGGGTGCGCGCAACACCAACTGGTCGGGCGCGCTGGTGCTGCGCAATCTGGTCGCCATGGGTAACAATCTTTTCAGCGAGCGTACCGTTAGCGCTATGGGCGACGCCTGGGGAGTCAACGAGCAGCTCGTCCTCGAAGACCGGCTGCTCGCTGCGCTTGCCGCTGGACGCGATGCCGGAGGACAAAATGGCGGCCAGCACTCGGCCGCTCTGCTGTCATACGACCGCGAAATCTATCCATACTGCGACTTGAGAGTGGACGACCACGCCGAGCCCGTGGGCGAGCTCAGACGGCTCTACGATAAGATGCGCCCGCTCATACCCTTCTACTACGGGCGTCCCGCCGCGCCGGACGAGTATGGCCGTGAGGACGACTGGCTGGCACGTCAGGGGGAAGGGAAATGATGCGTAACCTTCTTTGATCGCCGCTCGCTTCGCTTTCGGTTCCTGCAGATTCGCGCGGAGTGCCGCGCGAGGCGTAACGTGCTGCAGGAGATGGAAGCCTGGGAATGCGAGGGTATGGTGAGGCGGCACACACGCCAGGCCCCCGCGCAATTGGCGCAGCACGCAGAAATCGTCTCGAATCTGCTGCGGCACAACCGAAAAAAGAACAAGGGGCCGGCCGTTAAGCCAACCCCTTGATCTGTTTTGGTAGGAGGTGCGAGATTCGAACTCGCGACCAACGGATTAAAAGTCGGGCCTGTGGAATGCGGTTGTAATCCTGACGGACACGATCAGGCTCTGGATCTCGAGCAGAAATCGCATCGCAGCGTCCACGCTGGAGAATTCCACCGCTTGTCGTCGAAGCCCACGCGCGAAGACCGACTGGATTCGCGTCTGCGCGGAAAATGAGACGGATTGCGGGGGTTGCCGCGTCTTGCGCGGCAACCCACGGCGCCCTTCGCTTAGTGCTGCATCGTGTTCAGCGCCGAACCCTTCCTGAACCAGTCGAGCTGCGAGGCCGTGAACGTGTGCTTGAGGGCGAGCAGCGTGGTCGTGCCGTCGGCATGCTTGACCTGGCATGTCACAGGCTTGCCCGGCGTCAGGTCCGACAGGCCGGTCAACGATACGCGGTCGCCTTCGCGAATCTTGTCGTAGTCCGCCGGATCGCTGAACGTCAGCGCGAGCAGTCCCTGCTTTTTCAGGTTCGACTCGTGAATCCGCGCGAAGCTGCGCGCGATGACCGCGGACCCGCCAAGGAGACGAGGGATCAGCGCGGCGTGCTCGCGGCTCGAGCCTTCGCCGTAGTTCGCGTCGCCGACGATCACCCAGGGGATTCCCTGCTCCTTATAATTGCGCGCCACCACCGGGATCTTCTGGTCGCCTTGACCTGACAACACGTCGAGCGTCGTGCCGCGCTTGCCGTCGTAGGCGTTGACCGCGGTGAGCAGCAGGTTGTCGCTGAAGCGGCCGAGGTGGCCACGGAAGCGCAGCCACGAGCCGGCCGGGGAAATATCGTCGGTTGTGGTCTTGCCCTTGGTCTTCATGAGCACCGGCGCATTTCCGATGTCCATTCCGTTCCACTCGGCCCACGGCTCGATCGCCTGGAGGCGCTCGCTGTTCGGGGGGATCTCGATCTTCAGGTTGCTGCTGTCATCGGGCGGCGCGACATAGGCGGAGACGCCGGGGGTGAAGCCCTTCGCCGGCACTTCGGGCGCGACTGCGGGCACCGTCAGCTTGAAAGGCTTGCCGTCCTTGCCGGTGAGCGTGTCGGTCTGCGGGTCGAACGACAGCCTGCCCGCGAGGGACAGCGCCACGGCGATCTCGGGACTCGCGATGAAGTTCATCGTGCCGGTGCGCTCGTCGTTGCGTCCGGGGAAGTTGCGGTTGTAGGACGTGACGATCGAGTTCGGCTTGTCCGCCGCGGGATCGGTGCGGCGCCACTGTCCGATACAGGGACCGCAGGCGTTCGCAAGCACGATGGCGCCTGCATCCTTGAGCGCGGCCATCTGGCCGTCGCGCTCGATCGTCGCGCGCACCTGCTCGGAGCCGGGCGTGACCATCAGAGAGGCGGCCGGCTTGAGTCCGTGCGCATGCGCCTGGCTCGCGACGTCGGCGGCGCGGCTCATGTCTTCGTACGAGGAGTTGGTGCAGCTCCCGATCAGCACTTGCGAGATCGTGTCGACGAAGCCGTTCTTCGCGTCGGCGAGCTCGGCTTTGAGCTTCGAGAGTGGGCGTGCGCGATCGGGCGAGTGCGGACCCACGATGTGGGGCTCAAGGGTGGACAGATCGAGCTTGAGCACGCGCTCGTAGAACTTCTCGGGGTTCGCTTCGACTTCCGCGTCGGGCTCGAGCAGGTGGCGGTTCTTCTCGACGATGGGCACCAGCGCGCCGCGGTTGGTCGCTTGCAGGTATGCAGCCATCTTCTCGTCGTACGGAAAGAGCGAGGTCGTGGCGCCGACTTCCGCGCCCATGTTGCAGATCGTCGCCTTGCCCGTCGCGCTGATCGTGCGCGCGCCGGGGCCGATGTATTCGATGATCGAATTGGTGCCACCAGACACGGTGAGTTGGCCGGCGACCCACAGAATGACGTCCTTGGGGGCAGTCCAGCCCGAGAGCTTGCCGGTGAGGTAGACGGCGATCCGGCGCGGGTGGAGAAGCTCCCACGGAAGCCCCGCCATCGCTTCGACAGCGTCCGCGCCGCCGACGCCGACTGCACACGCGCCCGCACCGCCCGCGTTCGGGGTGTGCGAGTCGGTGCCGATGATCATATGGGCAGGGAAACCATACTGCTCGATGACGACCTGGTGAATGATGCCCGCGCCCGGCCCCCAGAAGCCGGCGCCGAACTTCGCCGCCGCGGACTTGAGGAAGTCGTAGATCTCGCTATTCTCGTTGATCGATTCTTTCAGGTCGGACGTCGCACCCGTGCGGGCCTGGATCAGGTGGTCGCAGTGGACGCTGGTCGGCACCGCGACAGTGGGGCGGCGGGTCTGCATGAACTGGAGGAAAGCACTCTGGCCGAGCACGTCCTGGAGGACGACGCGGTCGGGGCGCAGAAAAAGCGTCGCCTTGCCGGGTTCGAGCGGCTGATTCTGCGGGTCATCGAGGTGCCCGAAGAGTATCTTGTCGGCGAGCGTGAGCGGCTGGTTCAGGCGCTTGCGAACGATCGCGAGGCGCTCTTCCATCGCTGCATACATCTTTGATGCCATCTCCGGCGTGGATTCGACCTTGGACATGTGAATTTCCTCTGTGGTTAACCCCGCGATCGTATCAGATCATGAGGGCCGGCTTCAGCGACGGGCGCGCGCCGCGCGGTGTCGTGGGGATAGGGATTTCAACCCCCCTTTTTGCCCAGCAGGACGTTACCGTCAACGTCGCCGAGCGCACACACACCCGAGTCTTTGCTGACAACGTGCGCTGCGCAAAAGATAAGGGGTCAGCCGTTGAGCCAACCCCTTGATCTGTTTTGGTAGGAGGTGCGAGATTCGAACTCGCGACCAACGGATTAAAAGAATCGGCTGTGAGAAGCGGGTTCTTTTAAATCAATGACCTGCAAAGCTTGCCCCGCTCTATCGCAGCGTCACATCGTTCTGCAGAGCCTCACTTATGCGGCCGGCTGATACAAAAACGGCTGCAGCGATCTCACCAAAACTTCGCGATCAGCCAAACAGCAAGGCGATAGATGTCGTAGAAAAGATAGATAACCATCACAAAAATACCTGAAAGGAACATTCCCCCGAGAAGCTGGTCCTTTCCTGATGATCTCCCCATGGTAGGTCGAGAAGGATGATCATCATCACCCTGCCCCCTGCGGTGAAACATAGGCGTATCACGGCGGCTGATTCGTGATATCTCGTCGGGTGTTGCCAGCACCACCCGCCTCTCCGATGCAGCGATCTGTTCGTTAAGCACTTGGATTTCTAGGTGCAACTTCGCATTCTCAAGGAGGGTCTTCTTGACTTGACGAAGCTGAATGGCAAATCCCACGACCCCGGCCACTGGAGTCGCGATCGAAAGCAGCACAAGCCAGACCGTTTGCATTTCCACGCGGGCAAGTTATGGCGTGCCGCTCCAGCAGTCAACCCTTCGGGATTTTCAGGCAGGCGGGAAGCCGTTTGCACCGCGGGGCTTACCTGAGCCGCATTCTACTATCGGCGTAAAGTCGTCATTCTCGATCCCGCGAGCGAAAGCGGCGCGCGAGCTGTTTGTAGAACGCTCGCCGACGCGCTGCGCGTGCGAGAGCGGCCGATACGAGACACGTGGTCGCCGTTATAATTCGTCCCAATGGCCAACAAGAAAAGACAGGCGCCCCCGCCCATGACGACGAGCAACGAGCCGTCGGTCGACTCTTCTCCTTCCCCGCGTGTGGCGCCAGACTTTAGGCCTTTCCCTGCCGGTCCCGGTGACACGCCGGAAAGCGCCGTTGGGCAGCGCATACAATTCGCACGCAAGGAGTTAGGGCTATCGGTCGAGGCGCTGGCGAGATACACGGCCCAATTTGACAGCCCGGTACAAAAGGGGATTTCCGCGACATCGCTTCTGCGCTATGAGGCGGGAGAAAACGAGCCGGGCGCGCGCGAAATCCGCATTCTTTGCGACGCCTTCTCAGCTTCGCCCCGTTGGCTGATCTATGGTGAGCTTGACAATCCCGGCACCGATGCCATTGAGCAAGAGCTCGTGCAGGTGCTTCAAAGATACATCGAGGCTCGGGTGAACACGCTTCGGTTCGAAGGCGTTGGACCGCTTCCGGCCTTTGGAAGACCCACGCCAGAGCAGCGCCGCGACTGGCTAATCGCCGCAAGGAAGCGCCCTCCCAAGCTGTAGCTTTGTCCGGCGTTATCGCAGAATTTCTGCGTTTGTGCTTGACAGACTTCTCTGTAACCCCCGTAATGGCGGCTTTCCTGCCGATTTGGGGGTAACATGAGCATCAAACATCTAGAGGTTCTATCCCGCGCGGACTTCGATGAAGCCGTCGTGCGGCTGCGTCTTAACGTGTCGGGGATCGCAAAGGCGACTAGCATCCCTCGGACGTATCTATCCGAGTTTCGGAACGGGGACCGAAAGCTGCGCCCGGAGAATCTCGCAAAGTTGCGCGATTACTTTGAGGCGCAAGGCGTCGAGTTCGATGCGGTAAACGAGACGGAGAATCGCGCTCCGCCGTCGCCTCAGTCGCCGCACCCCTCGCTCGCGCTCGCGTCCGTTGTTCACTTCGCTGTCCGGCCTGACCTCAGCGGTGCGGACGTTCGGGACATCCTCCAAGAGATCGAGCGCAATGACATCCGCATAGCCGAGCTTCTCGCAAAGAGAGCGGGACGTGCGACCGGGTGGGGAGGGGAGCCGACGGGCTTCGAAGAAGAGACCGAAAGCGATCTGCGCGAGCTGTTCGCCCGCCTCAGCGGCAACTACGTCCTTTTTCGCTACGTGACCGGCGCGAACAGCCCGCTCGAAGCGAAAGTGGGGAGCGCCGACACGCTGCATGGCGTGATGATCGACACCGTCCGCGAAAGCCTAGATCGTGCCGGCATCGATATGGAACAGGTGACCGAGACCGGCGAGGCGCACGAGGAGGCCGCATGAAAGTGCCAATCCCGATGGTGCCAGGTGGGGCCGCAGGTTCCGGCATTGCGGCCATCCTACTGCTCGGCATTGTGGTGTTCGTCGCTTCCAAAGCGATCAAACCCGGTGCGCAGCCGAGCGCGTCAACGTTCTCTTATCCATGATCCCCTTTCTGCAAAACCATCGCGTCAGCGGGCGTAAGAAGCCCCTG
>JBKJKJ010000213.1:0-5635 GCA_046597455.1 Burkholderiales bacterium | reverse complement strand
GATGTGCGCCGCGATGATGGGACAGCTCGTCAAAGGCCTGGGCGCCGATCACGTCGTGTGGGGCACCGACGCGGTATGGACGGGTGCACCGCAGTGGCAGATCGAAGCCCTGCGACGCCTCGAGATTCCTGAAGACATGCAGAAGAAATACGGCTACGCCGCGCTCGGACCGGCCGAGGGTAAAGTCAAGCAGATGATCTTCGGCGAGAACTCGGCGAGGCTGTACAAGTTCGATGCCAGAAATCGGGCCGAGCTCACGACCGACAAGATCGCGCTGGCGAAAGGGACATACGAGAAGGAAGGCCCCGGACGCACGAATCTGCGTTACGGATATGTCGCCCGGCCGGTGGCTTGATCATACGCAGCCGTTTTCGAACCCCACCCGGCGGAACCCCTCCCCTCAGGGGGCGGGGTCGCCGCCCCGCCTTGCGCGCGCTTCCGGTAGCGGTCAGGATTGATTTTGCGTATAACGTGCAGCACTTCATCTGAAAGCTGCTTGTGCCCCACTTTCATGCGTTATCCGGCGCGGAGCTCGTAGCGCTCGCGATCATCGGCCTTGCCGCCTTTCTGGTGGTCGCCGGTGTCTTCTTCAATCTGTGGCTGAGCGGTTATGAAGCATTCCGCGACTGGCGCGTGGAACGCGCGAGCCGGCGCGGACGGCGCTAAGCGCCCCCTTAGCAACAAACGCGGCAACCGGACGCTGGACGTGGCGCCCCTCGGGGTCTAGCTCCGGGAATACGCCGTTGGTCCTTCACCACCACGCCGATATCCTGCGACGATTCATCGCCGCTTGGGCGTTGCCGTAGAACGCTTGGCTGCGCCCATAGAAAAAGGCAGGGGATAACCCCTGCCTTTTTTCACCGCAGACGAAGCTTACTTGACGCTGGCTTCGGTCTTGACTTGCGCTTTGGTGTCGGCTTTGGCGGCGGCTTTGTCGGCTTTCGCGTCGGCTTTCACAGCAGCCTTGTCGGCTTTCGCATCGGCTTTCACGTGAGCTTTGTCGGCTTTCGCGTCGGCTTTCGCGGCAGTCTTGTCGGCTTTGGCTTCGGCTTTGTCGGCCTTCATGTCGGCTTTCGCGTCGGCTTTATGGGCCTTCATGTCGGCTTTCGAATCGGCTTTGTGGGCCTTCATGTCGGCTTTGGCTTCGGCTTTGTCGGCCTTGACGTCGGCTTTCACAGCGGCTTTGTCGGCTTTGACATCGGACTTGACGTCGGCCTTGATGTCAGCGGCGCTGACGCCGAGCGATGCGAAACCAAATACGGCAGCTGCCAGGACGGTTGCGAGTATGTTTTTTTGCACGTTCAGGTACTCCTCTGGTTGATAAGTCGACGATCCGGCACCCCTAGGGTCGCCGTTCGTGGCTGATCAACGTGCTCTGCGCGAAAGCAGTTGACGCGCAGACCGAAAATAAAAGAAATAAACCGGTTTGTCGCAGTTCAACGACGCGCACGAATGAAGCGTGTCGTCATGCAGCTACGCTTTAACTTCAAACGAGGCCTCTGTCTGCGAGCTCGGCTTTGATGTACGCGTAATAGATCGGCGCGGCAACGACACCGATGATGCCGAAGGCGGCTTCCATCGCGAGCATCACGATCAACAACTCCCACGCGCGAGCCTGGATGCGCGAGCCGATGATCTTCGCATTGAGAAAGTACTCGAGCTTGTGGATGACGATGAGAAAAACGAGCGATGCGATCGCAACGCCGAACGAATAGGCCAGGCTGATGACGACGATGACGGTGTTGGAAATGAGGTTGCCGATGACCGGAAGCAGGCCGGCCACGAACGTGATCGCAATCATCGTCTTCACGAAAGGAAGCTTGACGCCGAAGAGCGGCAGCGCCACGAGGAGATAAATCGCCGTGAATGCGGTGTTGATGAGTGAAATGCGCACCTGTGCGAATACGACGCGCCGGAACGCGTCACCCAGACGCGCCGCGCGCACGGAGAGCGCGTTGGCCAGCGGCTTCTGAGCGACCCCGTCGACGGCTTCGTGCAGCGCGAGCATCGCGCCGATGATCATGCCGATCAGGACGTGCACGAGGACGCGTGCGGTTTCGGCGCCCGCCAGACGCACCTGCCCCGCGTGGTCGTGCATCCACTCGGAGAGCGCGGTGCGCAGGTCGTCTATGGTGTCGGGCAGGTATTCGACCAACCAGGGCGGAAGCACCCCACGCGCGGTTTCGAGGATTTCAGCCATCTTGTGCACCAGCCCGGTGAGGCTTCCTTCGCTCTTGAGAAAGGCGAGGAGTCCGACGATGGCGGCGGCCACGAGGCCCACGATGAGCGTCGCAAGCAGTGCGACCGCGACCATGCGCGAGCGCCGACCGAAGAAGCGCCGCTGCAGCACAGGGGCGATCATGTGCACGAGCTCGAACACGAGCAGCCCGGATAGCAACGCCCCCAGCAGGCGCAGCTTCAGGACCAACACCAGCGCGACCGCCATGAGCACCCAAGCCGTGATCTGGACGGCATCGGGGCGTTTTCGGGGTGAGTATGTCTCTTGCATAGGAGGGAGGTGGCGCAAGGTTGGCGCGCCGATAGACGTATACCGCCCGTCTATCAATAGGCGGGCCTGAACGCCTCAGGAGCGCTGGATTTTCACGATCGGCAGCTTTTCCCGGCCCAGCCGGCTCACTTATGTCCCCATATGGCGACAAAACGAGGTACCGATGTCCCGTTCCAGTAAGCGTTGGCTGAGCTCGATTGCAGTTTTCCTGCTGGTGATCGCCGCCGGCATCTATTTTTTCGAGTGGAACATGCTGCGCGGCCCGATTGCCAAACGCGTCGAACAGGCGACCGGCCGCAGCTTCGCCATCAACGGCGACCTGCACGTCAAACTATCGATGACACCCCGCATCACGGCCGAAGGCCTGGTGCTGGGTAACGCGCCGTGGGCGAAGCAGCAGCCGAACATGGCGCAGATCGGACGGCTCGATTTCCGCGTCGAGCTCCTGCCCCTGCTGCGCGGGCGGGTGGTGCTGCCCGAATTGAGCCTTAGCGAGGCGCAAGTCGCCTTGGAAAAGAATGCCGAGGGCGTCGCGAACTGGCAGTTCGACAACAAGAAAGACGAAAACAAGACGCCTCCCGATATCGGCTCGCTCACGCTGGATCGCGCCCATATCACCTACCTCGATCCGGCGATCAAGACCGATTTCGCGACTGACATCTCCACTATCGCCGCAGGCGAACCCAACGCCGGCCAGCTCAAGATATCGGGACGCGGCCGCGTCAAGGGCATGGAGTCCAGCGCGGACGGCGTCGTCGGCAGCGTGCTCGCCTTGAGCTCGGCCGAAAAACCCTATCCGATCAAAGTGCGGGTCGCGCTCGGCAAGACCAAGGCGCGTATCGACGGCACGCTCCTCGATCCGCTCAATCTGAAAGGCGAAGACCTGAGCTTTGAGATCCAGGGCAGCGATCTCGCGCAGCTTTTCCCGCTCATCGGCGTGCCGCTGCCGCCCACCCCGCCATACAAATTGAGCGGGCATCTGAACCATGCGGGCGACGTCTGGAGCTTCCGCAAGTTCGCAGGCAGCGTGGGCAGCAGTGATCTGTCGGGCGATTTCGCAGTCGACGTCGGCCAGAAGCCTCAGCAGATCACCGCCGACCTGCTTTCGCGCAATCTCGACTTCAAGGACCTGGGGGGGCTCATCGGCGGGGATCGCGGTGACGCCAAGTCGAGTCCCAAGCCGCCGCCGCCCGGACGCGTGCTGCCGCACGAGCCGTTCAATCTCGAAAAGCTGCGCATCGCCAACGCCGACGTCAAATTCCGCGGCGAGAAAGTCATCACCGAGAAGCTGCCCCTCGAGAAAATCACGGCGAACATGAAACTCAAAGACGGCGTGCTCACGTTCGAGCCGCTCAATTTCGGCGTGGCAGGCGGCAACCTGGTTTCGCAGATCAAGATGGACGCGCGTAACCCCGTCATCAAAACGAAGGTCGACATGACGGTGAAGCAGATACACCTGGAAAAACTCTTCCCTGCGTTCAAGTTGAATCAGGCCAACGCCGGCGTCATCACCGGGCGCACGAAGCTCGACACGACGGGCAATTCGGTCGCGGCGATGCTCGCCAAATCCGACGGCGACATGGCCTTGATGATGGACGGTGGATCGGTGAGCGAGCTTCTCGTGCGGCTCCTCAACCTCGACGTGGCGAACGCGATTCCGATGCTGCTCACCGGAGACAAGCAGTTGCCGGTGCGTTGCATGGTGGGGCATTTGAAAGGGACCCAGGGCGACTTCAAGGTGGAGACGCTGGTGCTCGACACCGGCAAGGCCGTCATCACCGGCAACGGCGACGTCAACTTCGCGGAAGAAACCCTCAAGCTGAAGCTCGTTTCCAAGTCGAAAAGCTTCAGTCTCGCGGCGCTGCGCGGCCCGATCAACATCTCGGGCACGCTCAAGGATCCCAAGGTCGCGCCCGATATCGCGCAAGCGGCTGGCCGCGGCGCTGCCGCGGTCGCGCTCGGCGTTCTGACGGGCGGGTTCGGCGCGATACTGCCGCTACTCGATTTCGGAGGCGCAAAAGACAGCAATTGCGCAGGGCTCATCCAGGATGCGATGAAGACCACCAAGCAGGTGGATCAAAACGTTAAGCGGTAAGTAGCGAGGCGGCCAGATGGGTTGGATGAGGGATCAGGACGTGTCTCAGCGCCCCCGTAGATGGACGTGGGCAGAAAATCGCGGACCCTCGACCCCACCGTAACCTTTCCGAAAGGTGAAGCGGCGTATGCTTTTGGTATTCTCTGCCTGCATGAATGCCTACGAGCTGGAGGTGCCGGCGCACGCCACGGAGCAAGCCTTACCGGTGTGAGCGGAAGGCCGCGCGCGGCCTTCCGCTTCCGGCTCGCGCGACAGGTTCAAGACGATTCGAGGTTACTTCTTCCTGACCAGGCCGATGTGGTCCAGGAATGCGGTGAGCTCGACGTTATCCTCGTCCAGGATTTTGCGAAAACCGGCGCTGTCCCTGAAATCGGCCTGCCAGAAGTTGGCCTCGAGCTCCTTCTTCCACTCCGCAGAATCCTGCAGCCGTCGTAATGCCTGCTCCCAGTAGGCAACCTGCGACGCCGGCATGTCCTTCGGGCCGACGAAACCACGCCACTGCGATACCACTGCGTCGTACCCCTGCTCGCGCCAGGTCGGAATCGCGGCGAGCTCGCCCGGCAACCGCTGCGGCGCGGCTATCGCGATGATGCGCACCTGGCCATTGCGCCTCAGACTGGTTGCGAATGCGAGAGAAATCGGCACGACATCGACATGCCCGCCGAAGAGCGCCGTGGTTGCGGCGCCCCCGGAAGCAAAAATGACGGCCCGCAATTTCCGCACGTCGATCCCGGCTTTGTTGAGCGCGACGGCCACGCCCTGATGATTGGGGGCGCCCAGGCTGGTCGCAATGCCGAAGGATACCGCTTGCGGATCGCTCTTCAGCCGCTCGACGAGGTCCTTGCCGGTCTTGATCGGCGAGTCCGGCGTGACTGTGACGGCGATGTACTCGTTGAACAGATGCGCTACGGGCGTGAGCATCGTATAGCTCGGCCCGCGTCCGACGATGTTGTTGGTGAGCAGCGATTTGGAGGCGAGCACGAGATAGTGGCCGTTGCCGGGATGCTGGTTCAGATAGGTGTAAGCGATAC
>JBKJKJ010000172.1:0-6306 GCA_046597455.1 Burkholderiales bacterium | reverse complement strand
GCCACGCAGCCGACGGTGAAGATCCCCGTCGGCTGCGTGGCGAACCGTCCGGCGCCGGTGATCGAGGGTGCGGCTGCGGGAAAGCAGGGCGCAGCGTCCCCCGTAGTGGTCTCTCCGTCGAACGCGCGGCCTGCGCCGCGGCCGGTGGAATCGCGCCCCGATTCGTATACGGTGAAGGCCGGCGATACGCTATACAGCATTGCGCTTGAGCACGGCCTCGACTATCGCGAGCTTGCGCTATGGAACGGTCTCGACAACCCCGCTGCGCTGCGCATCGGCATGCAGCTGCGCCTGTCTGCACCGGCGGGCGCGGGTGCGGGCGCGGTGGTCTCGGCCCCGCTGAAGTCGCCGGGTGGAACGGTGGAGGCGCGGGCGCTGGGTGCAGGCCCGAGTCCCGGTGTGGTATCGGTGGCACCGGCGCCGCCGTCGACGATGGCGTCCGGCGCCATGGTGACCGAGCCCAAAGGTGTGCGCCTCCTGTATTCCGAGCAGGCGCTCGCGCAACTCGCCAAGGCTGAGACCGGGGCACCGGCGCGAGTCGAGCCGCAGCGATCCGAGGTGCGCCCCGATGTCAAAGCCGAACCCAAATCCAGCGCTGCAAGCGACGCTGCGCGAGGCCCCGAGGATATTGACTGGGCGTGGCCCGTCAAGGGCAAAGTCATCGGGACGTTCAACGACGGCAGCAGCAAAGGCATCGCGATCGCGGGCAAGCTCGGTCAGCCGGTGCTGGCCAGCGCACCCGGCCGTGTCATCTTCAGCGGCACGGGCATCCGTGGATTCGGCAAGCTCATCGTCATCAAGCACAACAACACGTACTTGAGTGTCTATGCGCACAACAGCGAGCTCAACGTCAAGGAAGGCCAGAGCGTCACCAAAGGCCAGAAGATCGCGGAAATGGGCAACACCGATGCTGACCAGGTGAAGCTGCATTTCGAGATCCGCCGCCTGGGCAAGCCGGTGGATCCGATGAAGCTGTTGCCCGCCGGCTGAAAGCGCCCCACACCAATCAGGCTTTGAATTCGCGCGCCAGCTTTCGCAGCAGGCCCGTTTTTTCAGCGCCTGATTCGCTTCCATAACGCAAACCCACGTACAGCCCGACGAACCGGCGCACGGTGTTTTCGAGATCGGGGCGCGCACGGATCACCCGCGCGGCGTAGGCGAGCGGACCTTCCGTGCTGGCGCGAGGCAAACCACCCCGGCGAAGCTTCTCACAAAATGCCGCGTAGGCGAGCCTAACCGGATCGCGTATCCGGGCGCCGAGCTGCCGCAGCGTGATCAGGGCCAGTACGAGCGTGATCAATCCGGTCGCCGTCAGCAGCAGGGCAGCGAGCGTGCGCCAGGTGGCGTCGTCGAGTCCTGCGCGAATGAGCAGAGCGCGCTGGCGCTCCGGCGTATAACCGAGCACCCACTGGTTCCAGCTGTTCGCGAGCGAATCCCAGGATAGCCTCAGGTTCCGGAGCAGCGCAAAGTCATTGCGCATGAACAGCGAAAGCGCACCGGTGGCGTGCATCGAGGTGATACCGTGCTCGACCCTGGCTGGCGACACGGCGCCGGTCGGGTCAGTCCTGACCCAGCCTTCGCCGCGCAGCCAGACTTCAGTCCACGCGTGGGCGTCTGCCTGGCGCACGATGAGATAGTTGCCGATCGGATTCGGTTCTCCCCCCTGATAGCCGGTGACCACACGGGCCGGGATCCCGGCCGCGCGCATCAGCACAGTGAAAGCAGAGGCGTAGTGCTCGCAGAAACCGTTTTTGGTCTCGAAGAGAAATTCATCGACGCTGTGCTCGCCGAGTGGCGGCGGCGACAGGGTGTAGGTAAACCCTTCGCGATTGAAGAGCGTGAGCACCGCCTCTATGACGCCGCGCTCGTCGCCATGCCTGTGCCTGAGCTCGCGCGCGAGAGCCACGCTGCGCGGGTTGTACCCCTCCGGAAGCTGCAATGCACGTTGCAGGACCGCCTCGCTGTCCCCGGTGCCATAGGTGTACTGGACGAACGACGTCATGTCGTAGCGCAGGCGGGTCGTGACCGGCGGCACCGAGATGATCTGAAAATCGGAAGTCATCATCGCGCGCGGCGGCAGCACGCCGGGCAGATCGAGGCCGAACAGCCAGTGTTTGCCGTGGGGCTCGACGGTCACGGTGTAATCGATGGCACCGGAACGAGTGTCGTAGGACGGCGGCGCAAAGCGCGGGCGTCCTGCGCGCCAGGTTCTGCCGTCATAGTCCCACAGCACCGGTCCTCGCCAGTACAAACGCCTGGGCTCCGGAATCGCGGACTTGAAGGCCGCCCGGAATGCCACGGCGTCCGAAAGGGTGAGGTTGCTCAGACTCCCTGGGGCCATGGTGTCCGACAGGCCGGTGGAGCCGCGGTGGGCGTCCGCCGGCATGCCCCAGAGCGGGCCCTGCACGCGCGGGAAAAGCACAAAGAAAACCAGCATCAACGGCAGCGACTGCACGAGCAACTGGCCCGCACTGCGCAACTGAGGCGCCAGCCCTTTCGGGGCCTGGCTGTAGTGGAGGCCGATCATGCCTGCCGTGATGAACCACACGCAGGCGAGCATGTAGAGCGCAGTCGGTATCGTCTGCGAGTACAGAAAGTTGGTGATGACCAGAAAGTAGCAGAGGAATATGAGCAGCATGGCGTCGCGCGACGTGCGCATCTCGAGGAGCTTGAGCGCCAGCATTACGACCAACAGGGCAACCCCCGCGTCGCGTCCGAATACCGTTCCATACTGGAGGTAGATTCCAGCCCCGGCGCCGCCAACGATCAGCATGAGCGTCAACCGCGCGGGCAACGCCAAGCGCGTGCGCGCGAGAATAGCCCGCCAGGCGATCAGTGCCGCCGCGAGGAGCGTCACCCACCACGGCAGGCGCTCGACGTGCGGTGCGGCGACCAGCGCCAGCGAAGCGGTCTGCCACAACGCGTTGCGCGAATTCAGCGATGGCGTCATGCCAGTGCCAGTGCTTCGAGACATCGGTCGCGGTGGGCCTCGCCGCCGCCGAGATTGATCGTGACACCGGGCAACTTCAACCCGTAAGCGATTCCTGCAGCATGCGCGTCGAGAACCCAGCGGGTGAGACGCGAGAGCTTCTCTTCCAAGTCGAGTCGATCGGGCAGCAGGCCCGGGGTGAGCCACAGTTCGGCGGTTGCGCGGCCGGTGAACTGCTTGGTCATCAGTCCCTGCCCTCGGGCTGCCGCTTTCCATGCGATGTGGCGAGGCGAGTCGCCCGGGTGATACTGGCGCAGACCCGAGAAATCGTCGTGGCCCTGGCCCTGTCCCGTGCCCTCCGCGCCGGTGGGATGCAGTGCGGGCAGAGGCAGGCCGGGCGGTGCCGGGCACGGATAGACGATGCAGCGCGTGTCGAGGTCGATGTACGACCAGGCGTAGAACAGCCCGACCGGAAAACGGGTATACAGCGTGAGGCGACCCGGACGCAGCCAGCCGCGCCGCTCTGCAGGGACACCGGCGATGGCGATCCCCACACTCCCGGCCGGGACCTCGACGATATCCGCGTCGCGCTTGTCGCGTGTGAGCCCGACGCTGTGGCGCCCGGTTCGCGTCGGATTGTTGAGTGCAAACGCGAAGTGCGCGGTTTCACCCGCGAAAACCGGCGCTGTCTTGGCGGGCGTAATGCGCAGCCCGGCAAGATTGCGAAAGGTGTGCAGCATCGCTGTCATGCCGACCGATGCCAGCAAAAACGTCAGGACGAAACCGAGGCTCAGCGTGTAGTTGATCGATCCGGTGAGCATGAGCACGAGCACCCCGGCGAAAAGAAGGCCTGCGCGGGTCGGAAGGATGAATATGCGCCGCTGCACGAGCACGATTTCGTCGCGCTCGGGTCCGCGCAGCCGGAAGAGGCGCGCGGTGAGCGATCTGATGACCTGCTGCATGACGTCGTGAGAGGTTAAGCGCTCACGGCACCGCCACCTGGCCGATCAACTGTCTGGCCACGTCGAAGCCGTTCACACGGTCGCCTTCGACCCGGGACATGAGGCGGTGTCCGACCACGCCGGGCAGCACGGCCTGGACGTCCTCCGGGACGACGTGCCGGCGGCTTTCCATGAGCGCCCATGCGCGCGCCGCGTGGAGCAGCGCGAGCGCTGCGCGGGGCGAGAGCCCGTTGGCGTAGTCCGCCGAGGCACGCGTGTGATTCACCAGCGCCTGCACGTAATCCAGCAGGGCGGGCGAGACGTGTATCTCGCGGGCTCGCTGCTGCAGCTCGCCCAGGTCTTCACTGCCCAGGCACGCGGTCAGCTGCTGCAGCAGGTCGCGGCGGTCCTGTCCCTTGAGCAGCTCGCGCTCGGCGTCCGCACCCGGATAACCGAGCTGGATCCGCATGAGAAAACGGTCGAGCTGCGATTCAGGGAGCGGAAACGTGCCGACCTGGTAGGAGGGATTTTGCGTGGCGATGACGAAAAAAGGAGACGGCAGCTTGCGCGTTTCGCCGTCGATCGTGACCTGATGCTCTTCCATGGCCTCGAGCAGTGCGCTCTGCGCTTTGGGCGTGGCGCGATTCACCTCGTCGGCGAGCACCACCTGCGTGAATATCGGCCCGGGATGGAACTGGAAAGTTCCGCTGTCGCGGTTGTAAATGGAGACCCCCAGGATGTCGGCAGGCAGCAGATCACTCGTGAACTGGATGCGCTGGAAAGAAAGCCCGAGGGAGGCCGCCAGGGCATGCGCGAGCGTCGTCTTGCCCACGCCCGGTATGTCTTCGATCAGGAGGTGACCGCGTGCGAGCAGGCACGCGAGCGCGAGGCGGATCTGCGGCTCTTTGCCCAGTATGATGCTGCCGACCTGCTCGACGACCTTTTCAATTTGCGCAGTCACGATGACTCGAGTTTGCCACACCGACTCCCTTTAGTCCCCGTGGCCTCGGGCGTCACACCCTGGGGTCGTGACTTAAATCACGGTATCGAGTCCCGCGCTCGAATTGACGAATTGAACGAACCCGACGTCGATGGCGCGACGATCAGTCTTCCCGCTATCGGCATGGCGCGCGATGTGCCGCTTAACACTTGCGAGAGGGCCCTACACGGGAACAACGTAAGGTTCTGTCACAAGGCGGAGATGACGTGCAATGGGTTTATGCTGCCCGCCGGTAACCGAGGGCAGAAATCACGCAGTGGATGAGCGCCGCGCATCGCGGCACACGGCCCCATCTCCTGCATAGCGGCTGACTCGCGCCCGCTCGTTTGCTCAAATCAGGATCGCGGCGACGACCTGACGGCCCTCGGCCATCAGAATGTTGTAGGTGCGGCAGGCAGCCTTGGTATCCATGGCCTCGAAGCCCACGGCAGCCGCAGCGAACGGCCGGGTGAGCTCCGGGCGCGGGAACCGCAAGAGGTCTCCGCTACCGAACAGGACGATCTCCGGTTTGAGCTCGAGCACGGATTCAAAGTGCGCGGCTGTGAGGCTTTCGAAACCGT
Source organism: Burkholderiales bacterium (assembly GCA_046597455.1). Classification (GTDB taxonomy): domain Bacteria; phylum Pseudomonadota; class Gammaproteobacteria; order Burkholderiales; family SG8-41; genus JAQGMV01. Next base: position 876 of record JBKJKJ010000172.1, on the reverse strand, counting down.
CTGCATCCCACGCCTGCACGGCCTGCCCGGGTGCGACGAGCACAGGATGCTCGAAGCGCTGGTGGTTGATGGCGACGTATCCGGAGCCGTATCCGGTGAAAAGATTCTGGCCCGCGGCGCGGGTGAGGTGGAATTTCATAAGCCGCTGATTTGCTGCGGGATAGTCGCTCCGATAGAATTATACCCTTTTCACCGAGCGCATCGCTCATCCGGGACCCTCCCGGCCACATGGCCGGCAGCGTGCCGCGCCCACAGAAATCGAGAAATGGAAGAATTCCCCCGCATCAAGCGTCTTCCGCCGTACGTGTTCAACGTCACCGGCGAGCTGAAGCTCACCGCCCGCCGTCACGGCGAGGGCGTGATCGACTTCAGCATGGGCAACCCGGACGGACCGACGCCGGCGCACATCGTCGAGAAGCTGATCGAGACCGTACGGCGTCCCGACACGCACGGCTATTCGGTCTCTAAAGGCATCCCGCGCCTGCGCCGTGCGATCTGCGACTGGTACCGGCGGCGTTACGCCGTCGAGCTCGACCCGGATTCAGAAGCGATCGTCACCATCGGCTCTAAAGAGGGCATCGCGCATCTGGCGTTGGCGACCCTCGACCGCGGCGATATCGTACTCGTGCCGAACCCGAGCTATCCCATTCATATCTACGGGCCGGTGATCGCAGGCGCGGACATTCATCACGTGCCGATGCACGCGGGCGTGGATTTTTTCGAAGCGCTGCAGACGGCGATCCGGGATACCTATCCCAAGCCCAAGATGATGATCGTGAATTTCCCCAGCAACCCGACCGCCCAGTGTGTCGACCTGGCGTTCTTCGAGCGACTGGTGGCCATCGCGCGCGAGCATCATATTTACGTCGTGCACGA
>JBKJKJ010000113.1:0-2551 GCA_046597455.1 Burkholderiales bacterium | reverse complement strand
CGTTTCAGTTGCCAGTCTGCCCGAGGAAGGTTTTCGAGCCGGTGTCGTGCTGCTTCTCGTTGAAGGCGAACCTGGCGCTGGTGATCCGCTTATTGGCGGTGTTGTCGCGCACGGCGTCGAAGAACCAGCCGGTGAAGGCGCGCGCCGCCGCCGCCACGTCGCGCTCGGTGTAGTTGCCGATACCGAGCATGAAGAGTTCGAGCAGTTCGCGCCCGTAGTTCTCGTTCGGCGCGTTCTTGCGGTTCTGGTTGCTATCCAGCCAGTCGAGCATCGCCGGGTCCTGCGACACTTGCAGGGTCAAGTCGTTGAAGTTCCCCAACCCCAGCCGGTTGAAGAGCTGGTACTGCGCCAGCATCAGTTGCGGGCTATTGACCTTGGAGATTCCCGTGGCGAAGTGGCCGTGCCAGAAGAGGCTCATCTTCTCCTGCAACGGGCGCTTGGTGTTGACCATGCGGAAGAGCCAGTAGAGGGGCAGCGCCGCAGCCGTGGTCAGGTCGAGGTTCAGCGCGGCGATCTTGGTTTCCAGGTCATCGGGGACCAGCTCGGGGTTGAGCAGGCGATCGACGCTCGCCTCGAAACCGAGCGCCACGTACTCGTTCAACTCGGCTTCGCTCGCGGCGAAGCCGGCACGGCGCAGCAGGTGGGCGATCCGCGTTCGCGGGGTTAAGACTGCCATAAGCCACTCCTCAATATCCGGTTCAGGATCGGTCGGCTTCGGTCGGTGATACAGCAAACGGGCAACTACGGGGTCCAAATCGGCTCGCTGACTGCCAGGGTTTATCGCAACGGTTACCCCTAATCAGCAGTATAGGGACTCGTTGGGCAGAAGTGTGGGATTTAAGGAAGAGTTTACACTTGCATCACATGGCCGCTGTAATTGGACACAGGAACGTGCTACACAGGGCAGGACGGATGCTTCGCTACGCTCAGCATGACAAGAGGAAGGCACAGTTCATCTTTGTCATGCTGAGCGTGGCGAAGAATCCGTCCCTCGTGCCCAAGGCTCATACCAGCGGCCTCACCGTGAAGACAATGATTTCCGGGCCACCCTCGTCCACGTAGGTGCGGTCGAGCCATTGTTCCATGACCTCGCAGTAGGTGCCGCTGATTGGGATGATCTGGCCGATGGTGGGGAGGGTGGTGACTGGCATGGGGTCGGCGATCACGCGGTCGTCGGCGTCCTCGAAGCGGACCCAGTGGGTGATGCGTTGCTCGTCGGGCATTGGCTCACTCCGTTCGCAGTTGTCGGTTGTCAGTAGTCAGTTGTCAGTGAGACGAGTCCGTACCTACTGACATCTGATATCTGACCTCTGACATCTCACCCGGAGGACTCAATGGCCCTGCGCGTCTATAACACCCTCAGCCGCCGCAAAGAGGATTTCGCGACGATCGAGCCGGGCCGCGTGCGGATGTACGTCTGCGGCGTGACCGTCTATGGCCCGGCCCACATCGGCCACGGCTTCATGGTCCTCTCGTTCGACCTCATCCGGCGCTACCTGGCCTGGCTCGGCTACGACGTGGCGCACGCCCAGAATTTCACCGATGTGGACGACAAGATCATCAACCGGGCCAACGAGATGGGCATCGATCCGATCGCGCTGGCAAATGGTTACGTCGAGGAGTGGGAGCGCGACATCGCCGACCTCGGGGTGCTGGCACCGACGATCGCGCCGCGCGCCACGCGCGAGATCGCCGGGATGCTGACGATGATCGCCGGGCTGATCGAGCGCGGCGTCGCCTACGAGGCGGGCGGCGATGTGTACTTCCGGGTGCGCCGCTTCGCGGAGTACGGTAAGCTCTCCGGCCGCAAGCTCGACGATCTGCTGTCCGGGGCGCGGGTGGAGATCGGCGAACAGAAGGAGGACCCGCTCGATTTCGCCCTCTGGAAGGCGGCAAAGCCGGGCGAGATCTCCTGGCCGAGCCCCTGGGGGCCGGGCCGTCCCGGCTGGCACATCGAGTGCTCGGTGATGGCCTCGCACCACCTGGGCGATCAGATCGACATCCACGGCGGCGGCACCGACCTGATCTTCCCGCACCACGAGAACGAGATCGCCCAGTCCGAGGCCTTCATGGACAAGGAGCCGTTCGCGCGCTACTGGCTGCACAATGAGATGTTACAGCTCGGCGGCAACAAGATGAGCAAGTCGCTCGGCAACCTGATCACCATCCGCGAGTTGCTGGACAACGATCCCGACAACGGCCAAGTCTTCCGCTTCATGGTCCTCACCGGCCACTACCGCACGCCGCTCACCTGGTCCGAGGAGAGTTTCCAGGGCGCGCGGCGTGGCCTGGAGCGCCTGCGCTCCGGCCTGCGCGGCTACGACCCGGCCGCGCTGGGGCACCCGCTTGCGGGTCACGATGGCGGCGCGCTGGCTGGCGCGCTGGCGACGGCCGAGTCCGACTTCCGAGCGGCGCTGGACGACGATTTTAATACCGCCGGGGCGCTGGCGGCGCTCTTCGAGCTGGTCCGCGCGATCAACCGTGCCCGCGACGAGGGCGCACCCGCCGCCGACATCGCGGCTGGCCAGGCGAAGCTGGCGACGCTGATCGG
>JBKJKJ010000020.1:0-11482 GCA_046597455.1 Burkholderiales bacterium | reverse complement strand
TTCATCGCGGCTTTCGACCCCTGATAGCCGAGCGGGCCGCACGTCAGCGCGTGATTGGCGGGAAACGAATCGTTGTGCAGGTATGAATTGACGACCGGCGCCGTGAGGTACTCGGCGAGGGCCACGCATTCCTTGATGGCGTTCGCCATCACGACGCCGCCCCCCGAAATGATCACCGGGAACTTGGCTTTGGCGAGCATTCTCGCCGCGGCCTCGAGCGCCTCCTCGCCTCCGGCAGCGCGTTCGACGCGCTGCGGCTGGGGTATTTCGAATTCGCCTTCGCCGTAGAAATAATCGCGGGGAATGTTCACCTGGACCGGCCCGCGCTCGTTCATTGCTATGTCGAAAGCGCGCGAGGTGAGCTCGGCCATGCGCATCGGCGAATTGACGTGGACCTGCCACTTGGTGATCTTGGAGAAGATCGGCATCTGCTCGGTCTCCTGGAAACCGCCGAGCCCCATGGTCAGGCTTCCCGATTCCGGCGTGATTGCAACCACCGGCGAGTGTGCCCAGTACGCGGCGGCGATTCCCGTCACGAAGTTGGTAATGCCAGGGCCGTTCTGGGCGATACACACGCCGTGTTTCCCGGTGACTCGCGAATAGCCATCGGCCATGTGAGCCGCATTCTGCTCGTGAGCGACCGAGACGAAGCGAATGCCGGCGAGCGGAAACAGGTCGTGCGCGTCCATGTACGCCGAGCCGACGATGCCGAACGTGTCTTTCACCCCCTGAGCGACGAGCGTTTCGACGAAAGCCTCGCTCGGTGTCATCTTGATCTTGCTGCTGCCTGCAACGGCAGTCTTGGCGATGTTCTTGCTCTCGACCATGATATTCATGGAATCTCCTCCAGGGTGTCGGTGCGGCAGGGCGGTTCGTGGGCTCGGCGCAGCGGGGATGCTCGTGTGCAGGGCTGAGTGCCGGGCATTATGACGCGCCCGGCAGAGCCCCCGCAAGCACCCGGGAAGCGCGGTAGTGCGTCAGTTTGGAAATGTAACTCTAAAAAAGGAGGTTCCTGATTCCAGCTATACTCGGTCGGCATGCCAACGCCGAAACCCCCGCCAGTTGTTCCGAAGTGCCGTTACGACCACGGATCGCTTATACGCGCGAGCGTGCGAGGGACGATTCCAGAATGGTCCGTTATTGAAGCGAACGTGTCACTTGCTCAAGCGCAGGCGTTCATGCTTGCGCTATTCGTCTGTCCGGTTTGCGGCTATGCGGAATTTTTTGACCTTGATCCAAAGACCACTGGTGACGATGAGGCCGCTAAATGACGGTTTCTCAACTTCCTCCCGGGCGCTATGTTCAGCCGCCGACCTCCGGAGGAGATGGTTTCGATACGCGTCTCACGAAACTTGAGACTAGGCTGGAAACCACACTCCCAACGCTTGCGACGAAGGCTGATGTGTCAGAGGCAAAAGCTGACATTATCAAATGGCTGGCGGGTGTGGCCTTCGCCATCGTCACGATAATCATCGCTGTACTGGCTTTCATGTTGAACCGCGCCTTCCCGCCGCAACCGACAGCGCAGTCCACCCCAATCATAATATATTCGCAGCAGCCTCAGCCGCCTAGTTCGCCAGCGCCGCAATCTCCTCCAACGTCCAAACGTGACCGCTAACGCCCGCTTCCATAGCAGGGGTAACGCGCAGCGATTTGTGAATGCGCCCGAAGCTGTAATACATGTAATGCAGTCCTAGCGCGTGCGCGTGATTCTCGATCTTCTTTGAGAATCCGTTCGTAAGGCGCGTGGAGCGGCGCATGCTCATGCGCATCGTAAGGTTCTGGCGCTCTGCGAAGCGCGTAGAGACGTGCAGCGGATCGGGGTTGCCGGTACTGTCCCGGTAACGATGCCGTTGCACTGACCCGGACCGTAGCGGCGCTCCTGCTGATTTGCCTCCGATGCACGCTTCGCGAGGTGTTTTGCGTCTCTCGGGCGCTTAGGGTTTGCCGTGCGAGGATCTTAGCGCACGATGCGATTATCGCAATTGGTTGTTACTTTCAAAGTGATACGGGCCACCCAGGAGGCGCTAGATGGAGAAGAGTAAGAACGGCAGAAGCGTGTACCTGCAGGTCGGGTTCTGGCTGGAAACTGACGGGTCAATTCATCTGTCGGGCCGAGGCGTGAAGGGTTTTCACGTCGCAGTCAACGAAGACCCGAAAAGGCCGAATGGGCATCCAACGTTATATAAACGCCTTACTGCGTGCCTCAAGCAAATGGACGCGCTAACGCCGAAGAGCTAAGGCGACGCCACAAATCAAACTGAGACACTAGCGGAAGCGCAGCAGGGCCGCGCGGCTCGCCCCAGCGCGGTTCCGGCTGCCCGATGACCCGCCTCAACGTTGGAAGAATATTTCCCGATAAGCGGTGTACACCGAGCAGATTACGACCGGCGCGAGGACGAGCCAGCCCAGTCCGAAAGGGATCGATGCGACCATGGCAAATCCGAACAGGATCACGCCGTAGAACAGGAACGGCACCACGTTTTTCAGGCAGGCGCGAAAGCTCTGCCCGATGGCGCGAGGTGCGCTTTGCCCGTGCAGTATCACCAGCGTGGGGGCGAACCATAACGCCATGTTGATCGGAATCAGCAACGCCAGGCTCACCAGGCCTGCGAGCATCGCACCCAGCCCGAGCGCGAGCGCGGTTGTTGTGCTGCCGGCGGGCGCCGCGAAACTTCCAAATCCGGTGGCCAACAAAACCGGAAGCATGGCCAACAGGGTCAGCCCGGCGCCGATGACGCCGATCAGCATCAGCTGACCCGCGTTGCGGCGAAAGCCGGCAAACAGATGGGCGAGCTCGAGCTCGCCGCCGCTTTCGGTCGTCTGGCAACCCGTCATGAAACCGCCGATGAGGACGGGCATGAGCAACGTGAAAGCGATTTGTCCGATGCCGGGGATGACCTGCATCGCGATGAGGAATGCGAAGAAAAGCAGGATGAGGACAACCCACATGCCGGCCTGGCGCCGGAATAACGCATAGCCTTCACGGATCCAGTCCCACCCGCGTGCGCTTGCGACGCTGAGGCCGCCTTCGATATACGCGCCGCCGGCACCGGCGCTGCCCGCGATGCCGTCGTCGGCCAGCCCCCTCTGGGGCTGCGGGGGATTGTCAAAGTCGGCCATCGGTTCTCCCTTGTTGTGTGAGTCATCGTAGTGGAATCAATCGGGTCCGGCAAACCCACCGCAGATGCGCGCGATGTCTGAAACGCAGGTGAAAACCGCTTCCGGCGCCTGGGCGCTCATCGAATCGAGGTGCCCGTAGCCCCACGACACGGCGCCGAATGCAACCCGCTCGCTGCGCGCCGCCTCGAGATCGGTGGGCTGGTCGCCAATGTAGATCGCGTGGCCGGCGTCTATGCCACTTTTCCTGAGCACCTTGCGTATCCTCGAGCGCTTGCCGAAGATGGATGCGCCACATTCGAAGTGACTGACGAGCCCGGCGTTGCCGGGACCCAGGACCTGCTCCACGTTGTCGCGGGAATTGGAGCTCACGACCGCGAGTACCACCCCGCGCTGCGCAAGGTGACCCAATACCGCGCTCACGCCATCGAACAGCGGAACGCGCGCAGCGTTTTCACGCATGAGGCCGATGAAAGCGCGGGTCACGACCGGCAGTTTCCACGCGGGCAGGCCGAGCTGCGCCATGATCTGCTTCGCGCCGAGGCGGCGTAACGATTGCGCTTCATCCGGCGCGACCGTGCGAAAGCCATGACGCTGCGCAAGCTGGTCGAACACGCTCACGAAGAAGGGGAATGAATCGGCGAGCGTGCCGTCGAAATCGAAAATCGCCAGCCTGTACCGGCCATTCGCGGTGATGCGCGTCATGGCATAAAACAACTAACGGGGAGACGATATACAAACGGCCGGTGAGAGCCGGCCGTTCGCTGCATTCCGGTCCTGCCGGAAAGCCTGCCGTTAACCTTGAAGCACTTTCGCCAGTTCGCCGCTGCGGTACATTTCCATCATGATGTCCGAGCCCCCGACGAACTCACCATTCACATAAAGCTGCGGGATGGTCGGCCAGTTAGCGTATTCCTTGATGCCCTGGCGGATGTCCGGATCTTCGAGCACGTTCACGGTATGGAAGTTCTCGACGCCGCAGGCGCGCAGGATGTTGCACGCGTTGGCCGAAAAACCGCACTGGGGAAAGTCGGTCGAGCCTTTCATGAACAGCACCACTTTGTTCTTGGTGACCTGTTCCTTGATGATGTCCTGGATGCTCATAATGTCGATACCCGAGTAAAGTTGTCAGGTATTTTAGCGGCCGTGCCCGCCATCGTCAACCGTGTGGCGTGCGCCCGTCACACGTTCGATTCCCGCCAGGTCGTGGGCCGAGAAGATCTCGCTGTAGCCCGCCGCTGCGAGCAAAACCCGCACAGCGTGCGCCTGGTCGTGACCGTGCTCGAGCAAAAGCCAGCCTCCGGCGACGAGGTGAGCAACCGCGCCGCTGACGATCGTCTTCATGCAGTCGAGCCCGTCTGCACCGGCGACCAGCGCACGTCGCGGTTCGAAACGCAGATCGCCTTGCGCGAGGTGCGGGTCTGCCGCGGCCACGTACGGGGGATTGGCGACAATGAGATCGAAGCGCTCCGCACCGAGCGCCGAATACCAGTCGCTTTCCAGAAAAGCCACGTTGCCGACACCGAGTGTGAACGCATTGCGCCGGGCGACGGTGAGCGCGTCAACTGATTGATCCACCGCGAGAATTTTGCAATGTGAGCGCTCGCTCGCAACGGCGATGGCAACGCACCCGCTGCCGGTTCCGAGATCCAGCACGCGGGTACGCCCCGCGCCGGGAATCCGCTCCAGGGCGAGGTCCACGAGCAGCTCGGTCTCGGGACGCGGAACCAGAACGGCGGGCGTCACGCGCAACGAACGCCCGTAAAATTCGCGCTCGCCTGTGAGATAAGCCACCGGCTCCCCGGCCGCGCGTCTTTCGATGAGACCACCAAACGCGGCGCGTTGACCGTCGGTCAGCGTCGCTTCCCGATGCGCGATGAGATACGCAGCGCTGCGGCCGGTAACATGGCTGAGCAGGACCCGCGCATCGACCGCATCGATTTGCCGCAGTGCTTCGTCGAACGCTGTCCCCACCTGCACTACGCTCATGCGGCCGCCGCAGTGTCCTCCGCGAGCTGCGCGAGCTGCTCGGCCTGGTGCTCCGCAATCAGCGCGTCGGAAAGCTCGAAAAGATCGCCGTCCATGACCGCGGCAATCTTGTACAGCGTGAGATTGATGCGGTGATCCGTGATGCGGCCCTGCGGGAAGTTATAGGTGCGAATGCGCTCGGAGCGATCTCCGCTGCCGACCAGTGATTTGCGCGTCGCCGCGATTTTGCTCTGCTGCGCGCGGACCTGCGTGTCCTTGATCCGCGCTGCGAGCACCGCCATGGCGCGCGCCTTGTTCTTGTGCTGCGAGCGGTCGTCCTGGCATTCGACCACGGTGTTGGTCGGAAGGTGGGTGATACGCACCGCCGAATCGGTTTTGTTGATGTGCTGGCCGCCCGCGCCCGAAGCGCGATAGGTGTCGATCTTCAGATCAGCCGGATTGAGCACGATGTCCTGCACTTCGTCAGCCTCGGGAAGAATCGCCACCGTGCACGCGGAGGTATGAACGCGGCCCTGGGTCTCCGTGTCGGGAACGCGCTGAACCCGGTGCGCGCCGGACTCGAACTTCAGCCGGGAATAGGCGCTGCCGATGATCCGCGCGATGATCTCCCGGTAGCCGCCCATGTCGGATGCGCTCTGCGAGATGATTTCGACCTGCCAGCGGTTGCGCTCGGCAAACCGCGTGTACATGCGAAACAGGTCGGCTGCGAAAAGCGCCGATTCCTCGCCGCCGGTGCCCGCGCGAATCTCGAGGAAAATATTGCGCTCGTCGTTCGGGTCGGTGGGCAACAATTGCTTCTGCAGCTCGACCTCGATCTGCTCCAGACGCTCGCGCGTCTCGCGTATCTCGGTTTCGGCGAAATCGCGGCTCTGCGGGTCCTGAGCCATTTCCTGTGCCGTATGCAGGTCTTCTTCGCCACGGCGATACGCCCCGTACAAATCGACGACCGGCCCGATTTCGGCGTGCTCGCGACTGAGCCGGCGATAGTTGTCCAGGTCGCTCGTGACGCCCTGTGAGGCCAGAAGCGAGTTCAGCTCCTCGAAGCGATGGGTCAGTTGCGTGAGCTTGGCGGCGATACTGGGTTTCATAGACCTGGCTGCGCCGTAGGAGCGGCGTGCGTCATTCGCGGGTGATGTGGTAAAGGCGGGCGAGCGTCGTGGATAACGTTTCGCGGTCGTCCGCGCTCGCATGGTTGAGCGCGTGCGTCGGCGGGTGGATGAGCTTGTTCATCAGCGCGCGCGAAAGCTCTTCCATCACGCGCTGCGGATCTTCGCCGCGAGCCAGCCGCCGCTGCGCGCGCTCGACTTCATGCCTGCGCGAGCGCTCGGCCGCGTCGCGCATCGCGCGGATCGCCGGCACCACCTCGCGGCTGCCGAGCCAGTACATGAAATCGGTGACGTGATTTTCGATGATCACTTCTGCCTGCGCGACGGCGTTCTGGCGCACGTCGAGACCTTCGCGCGCGATTTTCCCGAGATCGTCGACCGAATACAGAAACACGTCGTCCAGGTCGCCGACCTCGGTTTCGATGTCGCGGGGCACTGCGAGGTCGAACATCAGCATCGGCCGGTGCTTGCGCGCTTTGAGAGCGCTTTCGACGAGGCCTTTACCGATGAGCGGCAAGGGCGAAGCCGTCGAGCACACGATGATGTCGTGCATTGCCAGCTGCGCGGGCAGGTCGTTGAGCGAAATGACGCGGCCGATGAAACGTTCCGCGAGCTGCTGTGCACGCGCTTCGGTGCGATTGGCAAACGTCACCTGTTTCGGGTGCTGGGCGGCGAAGTGAGCGGCGCACAGCTCGATCATTTCGCCTGCGCCGACGAACAGCACGCTCTGACCTGCGATCGTCGGATAAATACGTTCGGCAAGGCGCACAGCAGCCGACGCCATCGACACCGTGCTCGCGCCGATATCGGTCTCGGTGCGGACCGTTTTGGCGACCGAAAACGTGCGCTGAAAAAGTTTGTTGAGAACGAGCCCGAGCGTTCCCGCTGCCTCGGCACTGCGCGCCGCCTCCTTGAACTGGCCCAGGATCTGCGGCTCGCCGAGCACCATCGAATCCAGACCGCTCGCAACGCGAAAAGCGTGCTTCACCGCTTTGTCCTGCGGGTAATGGTAGAGGTACGGCTCGAGCTGCTGGGGCTTCATGCGGTGATAGTCCGCCAGCCAGCTCACCGCCGCATCCGGCTCCTCGGCACTGCAGTACACCTCCGTGCGGTTGCACGTCGAGATGATGGCGGCTTCCTTGACGCGCTGGCGATCGGTGAGGTCGCGCAGTGCCTGCACCAGGCTTTCGGCGTGGAAAACCACGCGCTCGCGCACATCGAGCGGAGCGGTTTGATGGTTCAGACCGAAAGTGAAGAGCTGCATCGCCGGTAGGACGCCGTGAGCGGTATGGGATAGGCGGGAAGCCGTGGAAGCGCCTCGCCATTATACGCGGGCGCTCCGGAACCGCTAAGAAGCCGCGCAATTTGAAGGACTTAGAGTCCGGTCGGAAACCGGCATCAATCCCTGGATCGCGGGTGGGCTCCGAGCTTTGAGCCGGCCTGCTTTAAGACAGTCCGCTTTGCGCCGGACTTACCGCGGCTCCTACGCCCGCCGCTCGTTCTGCATCGTTTCCCCGCGCCCCCAGCGCTCGAAGTTCGTCGTGAACACGTCGAGCGCGCGCCGGTCGTTTCCGCTCGACGCCTGCGCGTTGTGCGGCGTGCAGATCACATTCGGAAGGTCCCACAGCGGGGAATCGGCAGGCAGGGGCTCTTTTTCGAAAACGTCGAGGTGTGCGCCGCCCAGATGCCCGCTTTTCAGTGCCTCGATGAGCGCGGGCTCGTCGACCACGCCGCCGCGCGCGACGTTGACCACGTGCGCGCCCCGGGGCAGTGCAGCCAGGGTCTTCGCGTTGAGCAGATGCCGTGTTTCAGGAGTAAGCGGACACGCCAGCACCACCCAGTCGCAGCGCGGCACGAGGGCCGGAAACTCGGCGACGGTACGCATCTCGTCGACCGGATCGCCAGGCTGTTGCGGGCTGCGGCGCACGCCGATCACTCGCATGCCGAGGGCCTGGCAAAAGCGCGCAACCGTCCCGCCGATCGTACCGAGACCAACGATAACCACCGTTTGCCCGCGCAAATCTCGGGGCGCGTCCTTGCCCCGGATCGGCTCCCAGGCGTGACGACGCTGGGCCTCGATCCATTGCGGGAAGCGCCGGGCCAGCATCAACATGCCGCAGATCGCCGTGTGCCCGACGGGCTCGCCGTTGGTACCGGCCGAGCTCGTCAATTTCACGCCGCGCTCGATGAGGCCTTTCAGCCAGGGATGCTGATCGATTCCGGTACTCGAAAAATGCACCCATTTCAGGTTCGGTGCGGCCCTGACGGTGTCGCCGAAAGCCGCGTAGTGGTCGGAGAAGCGCAGGTCGCGCGTGAGATACGCGACCTCGATCTGGGCAAGCTTCTCGGCGGAGAGGCGCGCCGCGGGATCGTCAGGCAGGTGCAGCACACGCGCCGGCGCGCCCGCTTCCGCCGCGCGGGCGTGTAGCAATTCCCCGAACTGGGCGATGAAGGTTTTGGATAACAGCATGCCTGCCATGAAACACCTGTTTTGATCGTTCGGAACGCCTTCGGACCTTACTCGCGATGAATAAGGGGGCACGGACGGCGTCCCCGCCCGCGGCTCCCGGAGTCCGCCGGTTATCGGTAGAAAACCGAAGGATGGGCGGTTACGGAGGGAAACCTTGGGTTTCCCTCTGTTCATTTAAAGATAAGAAGTAGTCCTGAAGGGACTACTTCTTGTCGCGGGCGAACAGCGCGTCGAGCTTGGTTTCGTAGCTGTGATAGTCGAGATAGTCGTAGAGGTCGTCGCGGCTCTGCATCGTGTCGACGACATTCTTCTGATGACCGTCCGTGCGGATCGCCTGAAACACTTTCAGCGCCGCCGCGTTCGATGCACGCCATGCCGACAGCGGATACAGCGCCATCGCGACGTTCGCGCTCGCCAGCTCCTGCGTGGTGAACAGCGGCGTCTTGCCGAATTCGGTGATGTTGGCGAGGATAGGGACTTTCACCGCGTCGGCAAATTTCCGGTACATGTCGAGCTCGGTGATCGCTTCCGGGAAAATCATGTCGGCGCCGGCCTCGACGCAGGCGCAGGCGCGGTCGATCGCAGCCTGCAGTCCTTCGATGGCGAGCGAGTCGGTACGCGCCATGATGACGAACTTGTCGTCGGTCTTGGCATCCGCCGCGGCCTTGATGCGGTCGACCATCTCCTCCTTGCTGACGATTTCCTTGTTCGGACGGTGACCGCAGCGCTTTTGCTGCACCTGGTCTTCGATGTGCATGGCGGCCGCGCCGAACTTGATCAACGATTTCACCGTGCGCCCGATATTGAAGGCGCCACCCCAGCCGGTATCGACATCGACGAGCAGCGGCAAGCTGCACACGTCAGTGATGCGCCGGATGTCGGTGAGCACGTCGTCGAGCGTGCTGATGCCCAGATCAGGCACCCCGAGCGACCCGGCCGCCACCCCGCCGCCGGACAGATAAATGGCACGAAAGCCGGAGCGCTCGGCCAGCCGGGCCGCGTAGGCATTGATGGCGCCCACGATCTGCAGGGGTTTTTCCTGGGCAACGGCTGCACGGAAACGTGCGCCAGGAGAGGTCAGCTGAGTGCGGGCGGCATTGGACAAGTCGGTCATATAGGACTCCTGCGAGAAAGGTCTGCACCGCCCTCGAGGGCGTGGTGCGGGCTGGGCGGTTTTGCGTCCGGGATATGGACTGAGGGCGGGCATCAACCCGCCCCAAAAACGGGCGCCACGATAACACACGGCCCATTCTTCCGCTACCGGCGCCAGGATGGCATAATGAGCACAGAGGTATCACCATCCGGACTTCACTCAGCGATCCATGCCGAAAAAAAACGCCAGCGAGGAAAACGGTCGCCTGTCAGGGACTCAAAGTATAGAGCGCGCACTCACCCTCATGCGGGAGATCGCGGCGCACAACCGCACCGGCTCGCGCCTGCTCGACCTGGCGAGCCGCACGGGTCTGCAGCGCCCAACGGTCCATCGCATGCTCAAATGCCTCACCATCGAGGACATGGTGTTGCAGGACCCGGAGACGCACCGGTACTTTCTCGGGCCCATGGTGTTCGAGCTCGGTTTGTCCGCCGCGCCCCGGTTCAACCTGCGAGAGGTCTGCCATCCGGCGATGAATCGCATCGCCGAAGCGACCGGTGACACGGTTTTCCTGACCCAGCGCAGCGGTCTCGACACCGTGTGCGTGGACCGCCAGGAAGGCACCTTCCCGATCAAGACTTTCACGCTCGAGATCGGGATGCGCAGGCCGCTCGGTGTCGGCACGGGGAGCCTCGCCATCCTCTCGGCGCTGTCCGACGAGGAAGTCAAGCACGTGATCGACAGCAACGCGCCGCGCCTCACCGATTACGGGCTCACCCCAACCAGCCTGCTCGCGCAGGTGAAGCGCGCACAAAAGCTCGGCTACGCGATGCGCGAAATGCCGTCGTTGGCGGGCGTGCGCTCGGTCGGACAGGCGCTGCACAACCAGAGCGGTGTCGCGTTCGCGGCACTTTCGGTTTCGGCCATTTCGAGCCGCATGAGTGAGAAACGCGTGACCGACCTCGTGACCCTGCTCCGCAACGAAACCCGCGTGGTCGAAAAACAACTCGCGAACGGCAACGAGCGCCGCTAGTCCTGCCCGCCTGTAAAGGCCCGAGGATGGCGCAGCGCGCGCCGAAACACCACACCGAACATCTCTCCAGGGAGCCCACCAGCGTGCTTCGCATGTTCCTGCTTTGTCTAGGCGCCGCGAGCGCCGCGGCGCTCGCTCAGGCACCCGCGGTCTATCCCTCGAAACCCGTACGCCTCGTGGTTCCGTATACGCCCGGGGCGAGCAACGACACGCTTTCGCGGGCGACGGCCCAGAGCATGGCGCCGCTGCTCGGGCAATCGATCGTGATCGACAATCGCCCCGGCGCCGGCGGCATGATCGGCGCGGAGTACGTGGCGCGCGCCGACCCGGACGGTTACACGATCCTCAACGTGCAGGCCTCGTTCGCGACCAACGTCGCGATCCGCTCCAAAATGCCGTACGACGTGTTCAAGGATTTTGCCTACATCGGGATGATGACCAAGAGCCCGATGATCGTTGTGGTCCATCCGTCGCTGCCGGTGAAGACGATGCAGGAGCTGGTGACGCTCGCGCGCAGGCGCCCGGGCGATCTGAACTACGGCTCGTCGGGCACGGGCGGCAGCAATCATCTGGCGACCGAGCTGTTTGCAAAAGCGGCGAACATCAGGATCGTACACATACCGTACAAGAGCATCGGGCTGGCGATCACCGATCTCATCGGCGGCAACGTG
>JBKJKJ010000471.1:0-10130 GCA_046597455.1 Burkholderiales bacterium | reverse complement strand
TCTGCAGGTCGCGATGGAAGACGCGGGTGAATTCCGTCGGAGAAGTACCCGCCGTCTCGGTTCCCATTGTCGTAAACCGCGACTGAATCTCGGGCATCGCGAGCGCCGTGCGAAATTCTTCATATAGTTTCTGCACGATCGGCTTCGGCGTTTTCGCCGGCGCGAAAAAACCATACCATACGAGCAGCTCGTACCCGGGCAGACCCGCTTCCTCCATGGTGGGCACGTCCGGCAGCAGCGGCGTGCGCGTTTTCGACGCGACGCCGAGGACTTTCACCTTGCCCGCCTTGATCATCGAAAGCGAGCCGGTGGGCGTGTCGATGTACATCGACACTTCACCGCCCAGCAGCGCAGCCGTGGCCGGCGCACCGCCTTTGTAGGGAATGTGCGCCATCTGCAAACCGGCCATCTGATTCAGGAGCTCGCCTGCAAGATGCGGCACCGTGCCGTTGCCGCCCGAGCTGAATTTGAACTGACCCAGTCTGGCTTTCACGTACGCGATCAGCTCCTTCAGGGTTCCCGCTGGAACCGAGGTGTGGATCATCACGAGCTGCGGCGCCGTAGCGACCATCGTGATTGGCGCCAGGTCTTTCACCGGATCGAAAGGCAGATTCCGGTACGCGTTGGGCGCGATGGTGAGCGTGCTGCTGTTGATGAGCAGTGTATGGCCGTCCGGCATCGACTTCGCGACGATATCGGTACCGATGGTGCCGGCCGCGCCCGGGCGATTGTCGATCACCACCTGCTGGCGCATCTGCTCTGCTAGTTTCGGTCCGAGCAGGCGTGCGGTGATGTCGTTCGGACTTGCGCCGGGCGGAAAGGGAACCACCACGCGTATCGGCCGGCTGGGATAGGCCGCATCGCTCTTTGCTGAAGCGGTTCCCGCAGCTGTCAGGGGTAACGCGTGCGCCAGCGCAAGCACGAACAAGGTACACCCGAGTGGTCCCGCATTACGACGTCTCATCCTCGTCCTCCTCCGGTTGAAGCTCGGCAATGATTCTCCACTGATGCACGCGAACACGCTCGACTGCGGTCCTCAGATGTGTCGGTGATCGATGCGCCCGGTCAACGCACGCGGTTACATCGCAGCCGGCATGTGCGAGTCGCCGACGAACTCGAGGCAATCGCGGTTGAGCTCCGCTACGCTGCGGCAACCCAGATAGGCCAGTGTGCGGCTGATTTCCTCCCGGTAGAATTCGATCGCACGCGCCGCGCCCGCCTCACCGCCCACTGTCGTACCCCACAAGGTGGCGCGGCCGACCAGCACCAGCTTTGCGCCGATCGCCAGCGCCTTCACGACATCGCTGCCGCGACGAAAACCACTGTCGACGATGACGGTGGTGCGATTCCCTACGGCGTCCACGATCGGTGCCAGGGCTTCGATCGGCGCCATGGAGCTGTCGAAGTTGCGGCCCCCGTGGTTCGATACGATGATGCCGTCGGCGCCGTGCTCGATGGCGAGCTGCGCATCCTTCGGAGTCAGGATGCCTTTCACCAGGAGCTTGCCCGGCCACATGTCGCGCAGCACTTTCAGATCGTCCCAGCTCAGGGAGTCGTTCTTAGTCGTGCGTTCCGCCGAGGACACATGGGTGAACCGTTCCTTCATCTCGGTCGGATAATTCTCGCGGCGCGGCATGCCGGTGGTCAGCCAGTAACGCATGAGCACGCTGAAGAACCAGCCCGGCCTCGCCATCACCGCAGTGGTGTTCCTGCGATTGTACGAAAACGGAACGGTGTAGCCGTTGCGCACGTTGTATTCGCGATTGGTGCCGACAGGTCCGTCGACGGTGACCACCAGCGCTTCGAAACCGGCATTCTTCGCGCGCTCGACGAGCATGTGAGACATGCGCACGTCCGACCACATATACAGCTGAAACCACAGCGTGCCGCCGACGACCTTGGCCACTTCCTCCATGCTCGTCTGCGAACCCGTGGCGAGCGTAAACGGAATCCCGGCCGCTTTGGCCGCCCGCGCCAGTTCGAGCTCGCCTTTGTAATACAGCATGCCCGCGGGACCGGTCGGTGCAATGCCGATGGGCATCTTGTGCTGCTTGCCGAACAGCGTGACACCCTGGTTGCGCGTGGACACATCGACCAGAACCTGCGTCTTGAGCTTGATGCGCTCGAAAGCGGCGCGATTGTTGTACAGCGCGACCTCGTCCTCCGTGCCGCGATCGACAAACTCGAACAGCCACTTGGGCAGGCGCTTCTTCGCCATCTGACGCAAGTCGAATACGTTAAGCGCTTCCTCCACACAGCGATTGGACATTGCTTTCCCCCTAGCAGCCTGTCGGACTTACCCGTCGGGACCGGCTGCTAAAAGCAAAACCGGCCGGGTGTTCACAAAACATCATTTCAAAAACCCTCAAAAGCATGTTTCGACTTCAATTCGGCCGGCCGGTTTTGCATAAGGAGCTTGTCGCATCGCAAGTCCGACAAGATCCTAGACCACGCGTGTACGATGCGGGAGGCGCGAGCGCGCCCGCCCCTAGCGATCTGCGCAACTCTAACAGATTGAAATCGACCCGCTCTCCAGGACCTGCACGCGCACCGGCGCACGGCGTGGCTGCCGTGACACCGTTACGAAAGTCTTGGGAGAGTGATGCGCGGGACACGACGCCACGGCATCGTGTCCGACTTGCGGTTTCTACCGCGGTATCGACACCGGACCCAATTTGACGCGGACCGCGAACCTGACGTCGGTCGCCATCAGCCCGACCTCATCACTGAGTATGTGGACGGCTTCGTCCAGCAACACGTCCTTCGCGTCTTTGCGCGCTTTCTCAGCCGCCAGATCGATTGCGAGATCGCGCTCGCCGGCCTGCAGGCCGTCATCGCGACGCGCATTACCCCTCCCCTGCAACAGATTTCTGGCCCCGCCCATTCCGGGGGTGCTTTTGCCCGTATCTCCCCCGGTTTCGCGGGACGTCATCCGGGCCTCCTGCGCCTCTTGCTCCTTGCGCCGTGCGGCTTCGTTCAGCGAGACCAGGTTTTTCGTCCGCAGACGCCGGGATTCGGCGATGTCTTCCTGCAGATACTGGAAGGCCTTGTCGTTTCTCACGCGGGCCACATGCATGGCCTGAAGAACGGGCAGCACCGCTTTGAGGTCGCCCGCGGGAGAATAGTCTGCGGCTTTGATCTGCGACCACGGCAGCGCGTTGTCGAAGCTGGATTCGCCAAAGCTCGCCGCATCGGAAACCGCAGGGAAGAGAATGTCGGGCTGCACGCCGCGCAATTGCGTGGTGCCGCCGTTGATGCGGAAAAACTGTGCGACGGTCATTTTCAGCTCGCCGAACCGCGGCTTGGGATTCCTGGCGATGCGATCCAGATCGACCATGGTCTGCACGGTGCCTTTGCCGAAGCTCGGTTCACCGATGATGAGGCCGCGGCCGTAGTCCTGAATCGCGGCGGCGAAGATCTCCGACGCCGATGCCGAACCGCGGTTGATCAGCACGCCGAGGGGGCCATCCCAGGCGACACCGGCGTGAATGTCGCTCTCCACGGAAATGTCACCGCCCGCGTTGCGCTGCTGCACCACCGGCCCTTTGTCGATGAACAAACCGGTGAGGTCGACCGCTTCCACCAATGAACCGCCGCCGTTATCGCGCAAGTCGATGAGCACGCTGTCGACGCCCTGCTTCCTGAAATCCCCGAGCAGACGCGCCACGTCGCGAGTCGCGCTCCTGTAATCCTTGAGGCCTTTCTGCCTGGATGCAAAATCTTCGTAGAACGATGGAAGGGCGATCACACCGATGCGGCGCGTAACCGTTCCCTCTACGAGGGTGCGCACGGAGGCTTTGGCGGCCTGCTGCTCCAGGCTGATCGTTTTACGGATGAGCGTGATGCGTTTGTGCTTGCCCTCCGGCCCGGCATCTGCCGGGATGATGTCGAGTTGGACGACGGTATCCGGCGCCCCGCGGATCAACGCAACGGTATCGTCCAGCCGCCAGCCCTGAATGTCGGCCATCGTACCGCCTTCACCCTGGGCGACGCCGACGATACGGTCTCCGACTTTCAGCTGGCCTGAGAGACTTGCGGGCCCGCCCGGCACCAGTTCCCGTATCGTCACGAAGTCGTTGAGCTCAGCCAGCACGGCGCCGATCCCCACCAGCGAGAGTCTCATCGAAATATCGAAATCCTCCGCCGCCCGCGGCCCCATGTAGTTGGTGTGGGGCTCGATGGCCATGGTGTAGGCGTTCATGAATGTCTGAAACGCATCCGTGCTCTGAGCCCGGGCGATGCGCTTCTGGAAATTGTCGTAACGCTTGTCCAGCAATTCGACAATGCGCTTGTCACCATTGCCGGCCAGCTTCAGACGCAGCCAGTCGTTTTTGACGCGCTTACGCCACAATTCGCGCATATCCGATTCGGTTTTAGGCCAGGCTTCCTTCTCCCTCGTCATCTGGTAGCTCTCGGCCTGCTGAAAATCGAATCCTTCCTTGAGCAGCGCGCGGGCGTGCCCGAAGCGCTCGGCCACACGCTGCGCGTAGAGATTGAAAATGGCGAATGGAACGGCAAGATCCTGACGAATGATCGCGTCGCTAAGCCGGGTCCGGTAACCTGAAAGACGGTCGATATCCGCCTGGACGAAGAAGAGTTTTTCGGCATCGAGCGATTTCAGATAATTGTCGAAGATCTTCGCCGACAGCGCGGCATCGAGCGGCTTGCCCGCGTAGTGGTAACGGGCCAGCACTTCGGCTGCCAGGCGCGCCGCCTGAGCCTCCTGCTGCGCCGGCTTGAGCTCGGCTCGATACGGCGTTACCGCCTCGATCGTGGCAGCTTGCGCTGCCGTCGCCAGGGCAAGCAGTATCCACAGCCAAATCTTTTTCATTCGTGCTCCATATCGAGGGGGGGTAAACAGGTGCCGCTGAACTGGGTGGTACACAAGCATTCTTCCGGAGCCGGGCCACGAATGACGTCCGACCATGTTTCACGGTCGGCGGCGATCACTGGAAGAACTCGGCGCACCTGAGACACGCGTTGGCCCCCGACGTTCACTATCGCCTGCCGTGCAAAGAGCTTCGCGACGGGATTACGCCCACCCGGGGACCCAGCCGGCGCCGGGGAGGATTTTGGCGTGAACGCCGCCGTTTGGCTACGCAGATTTCGCCCACGGGAATTTGACCGCCGGGCCGCTGGGAAGACCGCCCAGCCTAACGCCGGATGTCGCTCGAACGCTCTCAAGCTCAGCAGCGGTGCTTCGAGGGGACATGGGGAAGCCGTCGGGCGCTAGACGCCACCGCCGGGACTCTGCCACTCGTCCCTTTAACACACTCCCCTACGCCTTCATCAGCAGGTACAGCCCCCATAGAATGAGCGCGGCGCTCGATGCGCGGGAAACCGCTCGCGCCGGGGGAAGCAGCTTCTCGACGAGGATGAAGGCGGCAATGACGCCGATCCACACGAGATTCATGATGCCCGCCACGAACAGCACCAGCATCAGCGCCCAGCAGCATCCGACGCAATAGGCCCCGTGCTCGGCGCCCATGCGAAACGCCCCCCCGGCGCCCGCCCGCCAGCGGGTGATGAAGAACTCGAGCGGGTTGCGGCATTTGCTCAGGCAGGCCTGCTTGAGCGGCGTCCCCTGATAGACGCCCGCAGCAATGAGCGCGTATCCGCCGAAGCGCGTACTTTCTATTGCCAGTCCCGGGGTGAGTAGCGCCGCGTGCTCGAGCCAGGTTTGCAGCAGCGTGGCTGCGGCACTGAAGCCCAGCCACACCAGCACATACGCGCCGGCGAAAATCCAGACGCCCGGCAATACGGTGCCGCGAACGCCGTGTCGACGGACCAGCGTGCCGTAGAGGAGGATCGTCGGCGCGGCGCTCGGCAGCATCATGGCCACCATCATGACCGCCCACATTGCGAAGGTGAGGGCAAACGCGAGCGTGTCGGGGGCACGCGCACTGGCGTGCATGTCCATCGCACCGGAGTCCATGCCCATGGCACTGTGCCACAGGTATACCCACGACGCCGCCACGACGAGGACGAGGCCGGCCAGCGCAATCCGGCGATCGTGGCGCAGCGCGGCGTCGATGCCGCGGTCGGCCACCGTGAGTGTGTCTAGCCCGTCCAAGCGAACGGCGCGAAATGACCGTTGCGCGTGCCGCTCGTGTCCTTCCACTTGATGCCAAACGCATTGAAGACGCTGCGCGTGGCTTTGGCGAGCGCGAGCCGGGCATTCACCGGGTGTGCGGTGTTGTCCAGATAGAGCGGCTCGCCGGGGCGGGCTGCGCCGGCAACACCGTCACACACCTGATCGATCAGTTCGCCGGCCTTGACTGCGAAGTGCATACCTTCCGACTCGAAGCTGATCGCGCACTTCTCGACACCCGCGATGCGACCGACCAGCGGCGCGAGCGCGGCCATCGGCCCGCCGGCGGCGCCGGTGGCGATCGCGCTGATCGCCTCGACCTGCTGGTCGTTCGCGCGCTCATCGATGATGAGGCCGACGGTCATGTTGCCCTCCGCCATGGCTTTGGGCGAATGCATGACCACGATGAAGGACAGGCCGTCGAGTTTGACGCCGTCCTTTTCGCCCTTGTCGATACGCAATGCCACCGCTGCCTTGCAATCGCCTTCGCTGGGCTGCGCAGTGAGATTGGACGGCGCGCAGGGACAGAGGTACACGCAGTTGCACGTTTCCATGTACTGGCCTTCGATTCGCCAAGCCGCCATGTTCCGCTCCTTTCGTCATGTCCGAAATTCACGGGTTCAGGCTACGCTGAGCCCGCAGCGTGTGCAAGGTCCGCGGATGCGACGCGGGGTCAGGCACGCCCATCGGGGTGCGAAACCCTACTTGTGCGCAATCGGCTTATCGGTGAACAGATACTCCTTCAGTTCCTTGGAAAACCGCGGATCCTTGCGTTGTATCCACGCCAGCACCATCGACGCGTGCTCTTTCTCTTCGTCGCGGTTGTGCTCGAGTATCGCTTTAAGGTCCGGGTCCTTGCAGGCATCCGCACGCTGGTTGTACCAGTCGACGGCCTCCAGTTCTTCCATGAGCGAGACGATCGCTCTGTGCATGTCACGCGTTTCAGTGGACAGTTCCTCGATCGGTTCGTGATAGCCAACGCTGGACATTTCCTTCTCCCGGTTATTGGAAGTCTCGGTAACGTAGTCTAGGCGCGTTTTCATGAAGCCGCGAGAACGGCCTCATCACAGCGTGCGTTCTGAAGGTGCGGACGGGCGCAGTTCACGTGAGGCGCAATGACGACGAGCTTTGTACGCTCGGCAAGAACGCCTCCTAACCCCGAGCGCGGGTCAGGAGCTCGTCAAGGGCATCCGTGATGCGGTCGCCCTCTGGCGCGAGAGAGCTGACAAACTCGCCCAACCCCTCAACCGGCACCGACACGATCTCGAGCGGATGCAGGACCACGGCGATCTTATCGAGTTTGAAAGTTGGATTGAACCGCACATTGCTGATTTTTCCGAGCGTCGACTTGCGTACCAAGGGTACGACAACCCTTCGCCTGTACCTGTCGAAGAGGGCCGATTGCACGAGAACCACGAAGGGGATGGCGTCCCGGTTCTTGCCCCGATTGCGATGGACGTCGAATTGAGCCATCAGAGCGTCGAGTGCTCGTCGGCGAACGAGCCGAACTTTTCATTGAACTCGTTCCACGTTGCAATGGTGGCCTCGAGCGCTGTGGCCTTGGCGGCGCGCTTGTCTCGCTCACGTTCGACAAAATCGGCGAGAAGGGCCTCGACGACCCGGGATAGGTTATCGGTGAGCTCTCGCGCCTGGACCACGAGATCTTCGTTCAGTGTGAGATTGACCGGTCGCTTCCGGGCGTCGTCGCGAGCTCGCATCCGCGTTACCTCCGATGCGCATTGTATGCGCATAAACGCTGGAAGGGCGGAAACTGCGCTTTCAGTGCCTTTGATGGGCCTGAGGCGCCTCGTAGTCGTGGGAGGAATCCTCGCTCATACTCGCGCCGGCCGTCGTGCGCCGATGCTGCGCACCGCGTGACAAGGGACCAAACTCGACCTTCTGAGAACGTAGAAGGCGCGACACTAACACCCGCCGTTGCGTCCAAGCTTCTACGATCGTAGAATTCCCGTAAGTCAACTCGTCGGCGCCATGCACAATACTACGCTCGCAGAAGGTGTTGCCTGGCTGACCTCGGTCGAGGATTTGGGCCGCTGTCTGCGCGCGCACCGCAAAGCGCGCAAGCTGAGTCTTCACGACTCCGCGGCGTTGGCGAACTGCAGTGTTCAATTTCTGCACGATCTGGAACGCGGCAAGCCCACTATTCAAATGGGGCGCGCGCTCGACTACGCGTTGAAACTCGGCGTGAAGCTTCATATGTCGGGACCGCCGCTCCCCAGCGGCGACGCAGTACCTCCGAAGCGGGCTGACGCCAAGCGCGATGCCTCCGCCTGAGCGAGCGCCATTGGATGCGAACACCCTAAACGTCTTTTACGCCGAACGCCTCATCGGCCGGCTTCGCTTCGACGCAGAAGAACAACTCTACTCATTCGAGTACGACGAAGCCTGGCGGAACGATGCTGCAGCGTTCGATCTCGCTCCGCTCCTGCCGAGGAAGGAGCGCACGCACGCCGGCACCGCGGTTCGTTTCTTTTTCTCGAACCTCCTCCCGGAGGGCGAGATGCTCGAGATCGTGTCGCGCACCTATGGCGTCTCGAAATACGATCCCTTCGGGCTGCTCAGGAAAATCGGCGCCGAGTGCGCGGGCGCTCTGAAAATCCTCGAATCAGAGAGAGCTGCGCCGGACGGCAAGACCTACAGGCGCGTATCACCTCAAGCGCTGTCCGAAAGCGCGCGCGTTGACGCCGCCAATTTTCTCGCCAACGTGGGCGGCAAGGTTCGGATGTCTTTGGCCGGCGTTCAGGACAAGCTCCCCGCCCTCTTCGCTGCGAACGGCGACGTCTTCATTCCCGAAAGCGGTTCGGCGTCGACGCATATCCTGAAGCCGAACAACAGGCACTGGAAGACGTTTCCCCACACTGCCGCCAACGAGCAGTTCTGTATGGAGCTCGCTCGCCGTATGGGGTTGGACGTGCCAAGGTCCACCCTCATTGCGGTGCCGGAACGCATCTACGTTGTGGAACGCTTCGATCGCGTTTTCAACTCGCCACTACTGCTGGACACGCAGGGTGATGTTGCCGAGCTGCAAGGCGAACCCGTTCACCGCCTTCACCAAATCGATGTGTGCCAACTCCTCGGGCTACCTCCCACACAGAAGTACGAGGAGCCTGAATTTCAAACGCCGCCTGGACCGAATATCAGCGAGGTGGTGCACGCATTAGCAGACGCGACCGGAGAAGCCATATGGGTGAGGCGCTGGATCGTGGAGTGGGTCATCTTCAATTACCTCATCGGCAACAGCGACTCACATGCCAAGAACATCTCCTTGCTGTGGAAAGACGGCCGCTGGCAGCTTGCGCCTGTTTACGATCTTGTAAGCGTCGCGGTGTACTCCGATGACCCAGAAACCCTGCACGATTTCGCCTTCAACATCGGTGGCGAGACGCGGTATGGATGGATTACGGGTGCACACTGGCACGATTTCGCCAAGGGCATTGGTGTCAACTATCGGTATGTGCAGGCGGCGCTCAGAAGAATGTCCGCGCGAATAATCGAAAACGCCGAAACGATCTCTAAACAAATGACGCCTCAGGTAGAGCAGAATGCGCGAGGCCTGCTCGCGCGCATGCTAGCGCTCGTTCGTGCTCACTCGTCGTGTGCGAGCGAAGCGGCGACGACGATCGCCACAGCCGGTCGAGACGCGCGCGGAGCGCGAGATCGTTAACCGCGCAAGAAATGACACGATTAAACCTTACGGCTTACATGCACTATTCTGCGCCGGTGAGGGACCGGCTCAAACGCCAAGCGCTTGCATTGATTGGCGTCCCCAACCGGATTCGAACCGGTGTTACCGCCGTGAAAGTGTTGTAACCCGGACGTCCCTGGCTTTACGTGGAAATGCCATTTCTCCTATGATAATTCGATAAAACGTCCTATAATTTCCCAAGCGATTTAACCCAGTTCGTTTGGTAAGCGTTTGGTAAGTCGGGGGGCCGCCGATGGCGGGAGCACGGAAAGACAGCCGGTTAGGATCCAGGACGGCGCGCGTGGCGCTCAAGGCCCGGCATCAACCCTATTGGAT
>JBKJKJ010000418.1:0-4241 GCA_046597455.1 Burkholderiales bacterium | reverse complement strand
GTCGAGGCGCTCGTGGCGCTCGCCCGGGCGCGCCCAGGAACGCTCGCGTACGGCTCGTCCGGGTACGGCTCCTCGACCCATCTCGCGTTCGCGCTCTTCACGACACTCACGCGCATCGATGTCATCCACGTCCCGTATAAAGGCACCGGCCCTGCGCTCATCGATGCGATGGCCGGGCAGGTGCAGATGCTCGTGGGCAACGTGCTGTCGAGCCTGCAGTTCGCAAAGTCGGGCAAGCTGCGCGCGCTGGCCGTGACGACGAAAGCCCGCGCGGCGGCTTTGCCCACGATTCCGACGATGGCCGAATCGGGCGTACCCGGTTACGAGTCGACCACGTGGCATGCGTGGTTCGCGCCCGCAGGCACGCCTGCGCCGATCATCGACAAGCTCAGCGCCGAGCTCGCGAAAAGCGCGAAATCTCCGGACATCCTGTCGCGCCTCGCGCCGGACGGTGCGGAGCCCGTCGGCAGCTCACCGGAGCAGCTGCGTCAATTCGTCGTGAACGACATTGCCCGCTGGCGCAAAGTCGTCAGGGATGCCGGCATCAAACTCGAATAGCCCCGCTCGCCCCGAAGGCTGTGCAGCGACACGGCGCAAGGCGAACGATACACAGAGGAACACCATGACCCACAATGAAAAGAGCGCGCGCCTGAAGCAGCTGATCCACCGTAAGGACAAGGTCCTCGCCGTTCTCCATCCGCCAACAGCCGCGCATGGCCGCGTCATGGAGCAGGCCGGGTGCGAAGCGGGTTTCGTGGGCACGGGCGGTGTGGTCGGCACCTATACCGGGATGGCCGATGTCGGCACGGCGACCATGACCGAATGCGTGCAGGTGGCCGGTTGGATCGCGCAGGCGGTGGGCTTTCCCGTGATGATGGACGGCGACACCGGACACGGTGGCGTGATGGCGGTGCGCCGCATGATCCGCGAGTGCATCCACGCCGGCATCGCCGGCATTCGCATCGACGACCAGCCGATCGAGGGCAAGCGCAAAACGCAAAGCGCGGGCGTGGAAGTCGTCCCCATCGAGCAGGCGATCGCGCGCTACCGCGCCGCGGTGGACATGAAGAACGAGCTCGACCCGAGCTTCGTCGTCATGGCGCAGTGTTACGCGAGAGACGCAGCCAACAGCAGCTTCGACGACACGCTGGTGCGCCTCAAAGCGTACAGGGAAGACGCCGGCGTCGACTGGGTGCAGCTCGAGTCCCCGCATTCGGTCGACGAAATCAGGCAGGCGCGTGCCGCAGTCGAAGGCCCTTTCTCGTTCATGAAAGGCAAGCTGCCGCGCTATCTCGGGCTCGACGAGCATCTCGCGCTCGGCGTGAACATTGCGTGGTATCCCGGTTTCACGCACCACGTGACGTGGGCCGCGCTATGGGATTTCATGCAGGCATTCGAGGCGCGCGGGATCGCGGCGTGGGAAGATTTCGTGGCGAGCCGCAAGACGAACCCCTATCCCATTCCCGAAGTGGGGCCGGAAGGCGAAGGGCTCGACAAGCAGCGCGAGCTCGAGAAGCTTTATTTTTCGGGCGCGATGCTGGAGAAATACCGGCGCTGACCGGATTGCGGCCACGCACTCGAGAGGGGCGGTTCGTTCCAGCCTCGCCGGTGTTCATCACCGATGATGCCGACGCGCAACTGCAATTACGAACGCGGTGCGCCGAAGTACAGCCGTGCCGGGTTGTCCACGAGTATGCGGCGCCGCGTTTTTTCATCGGGCGCCCATTCCCACAGCAGCCTGAAAAGATCGAGATCGTCCGGCGCGTCGCCCTGCACCGAAGGATGCGGCCAGTTGGTCGCGAACAGCATGCGCTCGGGCCAGCGCTGCACGAGCTCGCGTGCAAGCGCACCGATATCTTCGTAACGCGGCGGTCCGCTCTTGGAGCCGTGATACGGGGCCGAGAGCTTCACCCAGCAGCGCCCCGAATCGAGCAGCCGGTGCATCGCACGCACGCCGGGCGAGTTGCCGTCCACCGGTGCGGTAAAGCGGCCGATGTGATCGATCACGACTTCGCACGGCAGGCGCGCGAGCAGCGCTTCGCGCCCGGCGAGCTCTTCGCCGGGAAGCTGCAGGTTGATGTTCCAGCCGAAACGGGCGATGCGTGGCGCCATCACCGGCATCGTTTCCCACGCCATCGGGCGGCCCGGAAACATGACATAACGCAACCCCCGCATGCCGGCTGCGGTGAGTCTTTCGAGCTCCGCATCAGTCACGTCGGGACCGACGACTGCAACGCCGCGGGCGGTGTCGCCGAGCTGCGTGATCGCATCAAGGGCGCACGAGTTGTCCTTCCCGTACGCCGTCGACTGTACGACCACCACGCGGCCCAGACCCAGGCGCTCGCGTATGCGCCGGTAATCGGCGACGGTCGCCTTGCGCGCCGGCGCATGCTTGTCCGGACTCACCGCAAAGCGCGGATCGTAGATATGCATGTGGCAGTCGCAGGCGTTCGCGAGCGCTTCTGTTTCCCGGCGGATGTCTTCCATGTGTCCTCTCTTCTGGTCGCGGCTCACGGATTAGTGCGTTTCGCGTACGTATAATGCCCGAAACGAACGCTTCAAAAAAACGCCACATCAGGGAATCGACATGGTCTTTCGAGCCGGCATCATTCTTCTCGCAGCGCTTGCCCCGACCCTCGTGTTCGCGCAGGCGTATCCGGACAGGCCGATGCGCATCATCGTGCCTTTTTCCGCAGGTGCGGGAACCGACATGCTGAGCCGCGTGATCGCGCGCAAGCTCCAGGAGTCGTGGGGACAGAACATGATCGTCGATAACCGGCCCGGCGGCGGCACCATCATCGGCGTGGCGGCTGCGGCGAAAGCTCCGGCCGACGGCTATACGCTCGTCATGGTGACGCCGTCGTTCATCATCAACGCCACCGGGCTGAAGAAGCTGCCTTACGACAGCCTCCGGGACTTCGCGCCGGTCACGCTGTTCGCCACGTCGCCGCTCCTGCTCGTCGCGCACCCTTCGCTTCCGGTGAAATCTGTCAAGGAGCTCATCGCGCTTGCGAAGGCGCGCCCGGGGCAGATCGCTTACGCGTCCGCCGGCAATGGCAGCCCGACTCACCTCGGGATGGAAGTGTTCAGAAGCGCGGGCGCCGTGATGACGCACGTGCCTTACAAGGGCGCGGCGCCCGGCGTCACCGATCTGCTGGGCGGCCACGTGCAGGTGATGATGACGACGCTTGCCTTCGTGAAGCCGCACGTCGAAGCGGGAAAGCTGCGCGCGCTGGGCGTGAGCACCGCGAAGCGCGCTGTGGCGATGCCGCAGGTGCCGACGATCGCCGAGACCCTTCCCGGTTACGAAGTGCTCAACTGGTGGGGCGTGCTCGCGCCTGCGGGCACACCCGCGGCGGTCGTCACGAAGCTGAACGGCGCGATGGTGGGCATGCTGCGCGATGCGGACGTGCAGGACACGCTCACGCGCGAAGGCATCGACCGCGCAGGCACGAGTTCCGCCGAGTTCGGCGCTTACATACGCGCGGAGATCGCGAAGTGGACTAAAGTCGCGAAGGAGACGGGCGTGCAGCACGATTAGGTGAAAAGACGCAGTTCCGCAGGCTGAGTGACATGACCGTTCCCACCGTATCCGAGCGTCTCGCCGCTTACGCCATCAGCACGCCCTACGAGGCCTTGCCCGCTTCGCTCATTGCCATTACGAAGCGACTCATGCTCGACACCCTGGGCGTGGCGTGGGCCGGCTCGGATGCGCCGGGGTGCGGCGAGGCGCATTCGGTCATGAGCGAAGAGGCCGGGCGCGCCGAAAGCTCGGTGTGGGCTTACGGCGGGCGGCTGCCGGCGAGTGCCGCTGCGTTCCTCAACGGCACGTTCGCCGCCGCGCTCGACTACGACAGCATCGCCACGGTGCATGCGGACATGTCGGTGCTGCCGGCCGCCCTCGCCGTCGCCGAGCGCGAGCACGCGAGCGGTGCCGAGTTCATCGCGGCTTACGTCCTGGGTGCGGACATCGCCTGTCGCCTCGGGCACGCGATGAGCGCCCCGCCTCTGGGCTGGTTCACGAGCGCGCTGTACGGCGGTTTCGGTGCGACAGCAGCGTGTGCGCGCCTCCTCGGTCTGAATGCTGCGCAAACCGCGCACGCTTTCGGCATCCAGCTCGCGCAGGCGTCCGGCACCATGCAGGCAAACCTCGAACAGGGCCTGAGCAAGCGCATGATGTGCGCTTTCGGCTCGCGCGCGGGCGTAATGTCGGCGTTGCTCGCACAGCGCGGCGTCACGGC
>JBKJKJ010000017.1:0-20791 GCA_046597455.1 Burkholderiales bacterium | reverse complement strand
GGCTCGGGGCTGGATTTCTTCGAGCAGCCGGTCATGGGACACGATCTGCAGGGCATGGCGCGAGTCGCCGCGGCCGGCACGATAGCCATCGGCTTCGACGAAGGCCTGCACCACGTGGACGACGTGCGGCGGCATCACGACGCGCACGCCGGTGCCGGGGCCAGCCTGAAGACGATCAAGCTCGGCGGCATGCGGCCGGTGTGCGAAGCCGCGGCCCTTTGTGACTCGCTCGGGATGAAAGTCAACCTGGCGGGCAAGATCGCCGAATCGGGAATCGCGACGGCGGCCGTCATCCATCTGGCCGCGGCGGTGCGGACGCTCGAGTGGGGTGTCAGCCTGACGAGCCCTTATCTGTCCGAAGACATCCTGGCGATACCGCTGGCGTTTTCAGGCGGCCACGCCGCTGTGCCTTCAGGCCCTGGGCTGGGCATCGAAGTCGACGAAGCGCGGGTTCGGCAGTTTTCGGTGTAGCCGGGAACGCGGGGAGTAACCCCCGAGCGGGGTGACGCGCTGGCTCAGGGGTCTGTCCCGACCAGCCGCGCGGCCAGCTCCGCGAAATCCGCCACGACCAGGTCCGGCTGATAAGGCCAGTCTCCGAAAGGGCGCTTGCGCCGGTCCACAAAGCACGTTCTCATGCCGTAGGCCTTGGCGCCCACGCAGTCGAACGCATGATTCGCAACGAAGAGAATCGCGTCCGGCGGCGAGCCGAGCCGCTCGGCAGCGGTCCGGTAAGTCGCCACGTGCGGCTTGAACGAGCCCGCTTCGGCCACCGAAATGACGTGGTCGAAATCGAATCCGATGTGCGGCTTTGCCGCTTCCAGCATGTCAGGGTCGCCGTTCGACAGTATGGTGAGCTGAAAGCGCGTCTTGAGCGTCTTCAGCGCGTCGATGACATCCGGAAAGGGTTTGAGCCGCTGGATTTCCGACACGAGGTGCGCCACCTCGTCCCGCGTGTGCTCGATGCCCGCGCGCTCCAGCGTATAGGCCAGCGCGCGCTGGCCGATCTCGCGATACGGCGTGTGCTCGCGATGGAGCAGCGCATCGATCATCGAATTCTCAAAATGGGTCCGCCGCCACCACGTCACGAGCGCGTCGGGCCGCCCGGTCCAGCCTTTCTGCCTGAGAAAGGGCGTCACCGCCTGGGTGAGCCCGCCCTGCATGTCGACCACCGTGCCGTACAGGTCGAACATCACCGTGTGCACTTCGCCTGCGAAGAAATCTGTCGTGCCCATTGCGTAATCACGTCCTTTTCAAGTTATCGCCGTCACCCGCCGCGGCATGCGCGCCCCGCCGCTTTCGAAGATTTCACAATTTTATTTTAGGATCCAGCCAGTCACGCAGGCTATCCCCGAAGAGGTTGAATGCAAACACCGCCAGGCTGATGGCGACACCCGGAAATACGATCATCCACGGCGCCTGCTGATAGAAGTCGGCCGCCGCACCCGAGAGCATGAGCCCCCAGGACGCCGTCGGCTCGGTCACGCCCAGCCCCAGGAAGGACAGCGACGCTTCGGCCAGTATCGCCTGCGCGACGAACGCCGTGACCATGATGAGATACGGCGCCACCACGTTGGGCGCCATGTGACGGAACATGATGCGGGTGTTCGAATAGCCGGCGGTACGTGCCGCGTCGATGTACGGAAGCTCGCGTATCGCGAGCGCCGACGAACGAATCACGCGCGCCACTTTCGGCATCATCGGCAACCCGATGGCGATGATCAGGTTCACGTCGATGCCGAGCACGAAATTCTTGCCGAGGACGGCCACCACCGTAATGGCGAGGATGATGATGGGGAAAGACAGCAGGACGTCCATGATGCGCTGGATGACGAGATCGATCTTGCCGCCGAAATACGCCGACACCACGCCGACGACCGCCCCGACTGTAGACCCCGCGAACGAAGCGAGAAAACCGACGGCGAGCGCGGTGCGCGCGGCGTAGATGATGCGCGAGAGCACGTCGCGTCCGAACGAATCCGTTCCCAGCCAGTGCTCCCGCGATGGCGCCGCCAGCATGGCGCCGTAATCCAGGGTTAGCGGATCGTAGGGCGCCACCCAGGGCGCGAAAATGGCACACGTGGCCATCACCACGATCACGATGAGGCCTGCCGCGCCCAGGGGCTGCTGCGTAACGAACTGCAGCACTGGGTGGCGACGCCGGGGAAGCTTGTAGGAAACCGTGGTGGCCGCAGCGGTCATGGTATGCACTCGAGCGACGTGAGGCGTGGGGCGTCAGGGGGAAGGCGCAACCCCGCGACGCGCGCATGCCGGTCCCGATCCACCACCTGAGTTCTCATGCCTGACTCCTCACCTGTAGCGGATCCGCGGATCCAGCAGCGCATACAGCATGTCGATCGCGAAGTTGATCATCACGAAGAACACTGCGACGAGCAGCACGAGGCCCTGGATCATCGTGTAGTCCCCGCGCGCGACCGCCTGTACGAAGAGCTTGCCGATGCCGTTCAGATTGAAAACCTGCTCGGTGACGACGAGGCCGCCGATCAGGAAGGCGAATTCCAGCCCGACCACCGTTACCACCGGCAGCAGCGCATTGCGCATCGCATGCCGGGACACGACCAGCCGCTCGTATACGCCTTTGGCGCGCGCCGTGCGCACGTAGTCTTCCTGCAGTACTTCGAGCACCGATGAGCGCATCATGCGCATCGCCACGGCTGAATACCGGTAGCCGACAGCCAGTGCCGGCCAGATCAGTTGCGACAGGTTCTTCCACGGATCCTCGAAAAAAGGCGTGAACGTGAGCGGCGGTATCCATGCGAACCAGGTGAGCAGCAGCAGGATGATGATCATGCCGAGCCAGAACGAAGGCACCGCGAGACCGGCGATGGAAAACACCCGCACCAGGTGGTCGATCCACGTGTCCTTGAAGATCGCGGAAAGCGTTCCGAGCGGCACCGCGATCAGGATCGCCAACAGGGTCGCCATGACCGCGACCTGCAGCGAAAGCTCCAGCCGGATGCTGATCTCGTAGAGCACAGGACGGCCTGTCCAGATCGAAACACCGAGATCGCCCCTGAGCGCCGACTCGAACCATTTTGCGAACTGCACATCGAGCGGCTTGTCGAGCCCGAGGCGGGCGCGTTCAGCCTCGAAGACCTGGGGCGAGACGTTGGCGCCTTCCAGCATCATCTGCACCGGATCGCCCGGCCCCAGGCGCAACAGCACGAATACCAGCACCGCGACGCCGAACAGCGTCGGGAGCATGAGAAGCAGGCGGTTTATGACGTAACGCAGCATTTTTTGCGCGTGAGGCCTCAGGCGGCGGCTACAACACAGTGCACGCTTTTACGCCTCACGCCTCACCCCTTACTTTCGATCGAACTTCACTCGAGCCACACATCGGCCAGATCCTGCCCGACGTAATGGCTGGGCGTGATGTGCCAACCCTTGAGATTTCGATGGGTGACGATGATGCGATGCCACCAGATCGTCGGGATGGTGTAGGCCTGCTCGAGAGCGTGCTTCTCGAAGTCGCGCAGGATCGCGTAACGCTTTTTCCGGTCGAGCTCGCCGGACTGCTTGTCGAACAGCTGGTCGAGCGCGCGGTCGGTCTGTTGCGCGTAGTTGATCGAAGACCGGTCGTGCGACAGGTACTTGATGAGCTGCAGGTTAGGCTCGTCCATGAAGTCGCAATTGAAATCCACGGCCGCATCGAAGGTCGGGTTATCGCGCTGCTGGGCGGCGAGGTAGAGCTTGGTCTCGAGCTGATCGTGTTTCACGTTGACGCCGATCTGGCGCCATTGGTCGATCAGAAAGACGCCGACCGGGGTGTACGGCATGGCGACGTTGCGGTTGGTCAGCGTGAACGTGAGGTTGGGCACACCGGCTTCCTGGAGAAGCTTGCGCGCCTGCGCCCGGGATACAGTCACGTCTTTTGCGAAACCGGGATAGCTCACGAGCTCTTTCTCGGACGCGGCGTATTCGTAGCCGGGACGCAGCAGGCCGCCCACGTGCCGTACCAGCGCGATTTTGGAAAGCGCCTGCGCGCCGCCCCAGCGGTCGATCGCAAGCGAAAGCGCACGGCGCACGCGCACATCGTCGAACGGTTTCTTCTTCGTGTTGAATGTCACCACGAGCGAGCACACCCACGGCGACTCCTGAACCACGGCCTTGTCGCCGAGCGCTTTCACGAGGCGGTCGCGATCCGCCGGCGAGTGGCCGCGAAACTCCGCAAGAACTTCCCCGGCCGCCAGCGCGTTCACCATCGGTGCCCCCGAGATGAAGATCGCAAGAAAGCCGTCGAGGTACGGCTTGCCCTTCTCGAAGTAGTCCTTGAACTTGCGTCCGCGCCAGTGCGATCCGGCAAGGTGCTCGTCGAAGGTGAATGGGCCGGTGCCCATGATGTTGCGCTCGGGAAACTTCGGATCTTTCTTCAGCCGCGCCGCGCTGTAAACGCAGTCCCAGGGGCTCGCGAAATTGGCGAGCATCGAGGCATTGGGTTTGGACAGCCGGAACACCACCGTGCCCGGGTCAGGCGTCTCGATCGACGCGATGTCGGCGTAGGCCGCCTCGCGCAACGACAACACGCCCGCCGGCGGCTTGCGAATACGATCGTAAGTCGCTTTGATGTCCTCGGCGGCGAAGGTCGTGCCGTCGTGAAACTTCACACCTTTACGCAGCTTGAACGTGTAAGTCAGGCCGTCCTTGGCCACCGTCCACGATTCGGCGAGATCGCCTTTGATCGCCGGGTATTTTGCAGTGTCGAACTTGAGCAGGGTGCTGTAGTGCGGGCGTACCGGGTGAATGAAAGCGAACGAGGAATTCGCGTGGCAATCGTAATTGGGCGGTTCGGCGCCGACGGCGAATTTGAGCAAGCCGCCGCTGTGCGGCGTCTGCGCGAGCGCCGCGCCACCCGCAAAGACAAGCACGAGGGTTATCGCTGTTAAAGCATGCCTGATCATCTGAGCGCCTCCATCCGTTTTTTAACCGGCTGACCGGTGTAGCCCGCGCGCAAGGGAGACCCGCACGCTCGCACCACGGCCCCATCACCCCATCACCTCATCACCCCGTCACCCCATCACTCCATCACTCCGTCACTCCGTCACCTCGTAACGCCATCACGTCTACACCTTGATACACGCCGCGAAATGCCCTGCCCTGATTTCCCGCAAAGCGGGGACCTGCTGTCTGCATTCCTCGGTCGCGAGCGGGCAGCGTGTGTGGAAGACGCATCCTTGCGGCGGGTCGAGCGGGCTGGGTACCTCTCCGCCGAGCACGCGATACTCGCGAGTCGCTTCGATTTTCGGATCGGGTATGGGAACCGCGTCGAGCAGCGCGCGAGTGTACGGATGCAGCGGATTCTCGTACAGCGAATCGCGGTCGGCGATTTCCATCACGCGTCCCAGATACATCACGATCACGCGATCCGAGATGTGCCGAACGACGGCGAGATCGTGGGCGATGAAGAGATACGTCAGCCCCAGCCGCTCCTGCAGGTCTTCCAGAAGGTTGATGATCTGTGCCTGGATGGATACATCGAGCGCCGAGACCGGCTCGTCGCACACGATGAACGACGGCTGCATTGCAAGCGCGCGCGCGATGCCCACGCGCTGGCGCTGGCCGCCCGACAGCTCGTGCGGATAGCGCTGGGCCATGTAATCGAAGAGGCCCACCTGGGTCAGCAGCTCGGTCACTTTTTCGCGCGCAGCCTGGCGATTCGGGGAAAGCTTGTACACCGCGAGCGGCTCGGCGATGATTTCGCCGATCGTCATGCGCGGATTGAGTGATGAATAAGGATCCTGGAAGATCACCTGGATCTGGCGCCGATACTGCTTGAGCGTGTCGCCGGTGGCGCGGGTCACTTCGCGCCCTTCGAACATGATTTCACCTTCGGTCGGGTTGTCGAGGCGCAGCAAAGTCCGCCCGACGGTCGTCTTGCCGCAACCGGATTCGCCGACCAGCCCCAGGGTCTCGCCGCGGAAGACGTCGAAGGAAACGCCGTCGACCGCGCGCACCACACCGCGGCCCGCGGAGAGGGCTTTCAAACCGGTTGCGACTTCGAAGTGCGTTTTGAGATTGCGCACGCTCATGATCGGCTGCGTGCGGTCGATCCGCTTGTGCACGGGTAACGCGGAGGATGCCCGGGCCAGCCCCAGCCCTTCCGGCCCGACTCGCGCCATTTCGAAGGCGCGCACGCACGCCGAGTAATGGTCAGGCTCGACTTCGACGAGCGGCGGCAGCGCGCACAGCGATTCGGGAACCTGCGCAAGGCAGCGCGGTGCGAAGCGGCAGCCTGCGGGCGGGTCGAGGAGATTGGGCGGCGCACCGTCTATCGTCTCGAGCTTCGCGACGCGCGGCCGGTCGAGACGCGGCACCGAACGCAAAAGGCCCGCGGTGTAAGGATGGAGCGGTTTGCTGAAAAGCGTCCGGGCATCCGCCTGCTCGGCCATGCGTGCGGCGTACATGACATTCACACGATCGGCATAGCGCGCAACGATACCGAGGTTGTGCGTGATGAGGACCATCGCGATGTTCAGATCGCGCGACAGGTCTTTCATCAGCTTCAGGATCTGCGCCTGAATCGTGACATCGAGGGCGGTGGTGGGTTCGTCGGCGATGATGAGCTTCGGGTTGCACGCGAGCCCGATGGCGATCATCACGCGCTGGCGCATCCCGCCCGAGAACTGGTGCGGATACTGGTCGAGCCTGCGCTGCGCGTCCGGGATGCCGACCATTTTCAGCAGATCGAGCGCACGCGCGCGGGCGGCCGTCTTGTCCATGCGAAGATGGATCAGCAGCGGCTCCATGATCTGAAACCCGATCGTCAGCACGGGGTTGAGCGACGTCATCGGCTCCTGGAAAATCATCGCGATGTCGCGACCGCGGATTTCCCGCATGCGGTCTTCCGACAGCTCGAGGAGATCGCGGCCTTCGAAGAGGATGCGGCCGGCGACGATGCGCCCCGCGGGTTTCGCCAGCAGCCGCATGATCGCCAGCGACGACACCGATTTGCCGCAGCCGGATTCGCCGACGAGCGCGACGAC
This sequence comes from Burkholderiales bacterium, assembly GCA_046597455.1. Classification (GTDB taxonomy): domain Bacteria; phylum Pseudomonadota; class Gammaproteobacteria; order Burkholderiales; family SG8-41; genus JAQGMV01. The sequence continues at coordinate 13,790 of JBKJKJ010000017.1, read as the reverse complement.
TTCGCCGGGCCTCACCCGGTAGGAGATGCCTTCGACGGCTCGCACGACGCCGCGCGTGGTGACGAAATGGACGTGCAGATCTTCGACTTCGAGCAGCCAGGAACTGCTCGGCGCTGCATCGCGCGAGGCGATGCGGGCAGAAAGCTGATCCATCCTCCTCCGGGTGCCGCTTCTAATAGTTCGGTGAGGCTATGTACCGCTCGCCGCTTTGTCAAGCCGAGCGATCTTCTCCGCGGCACTGCTTTGCGTCGAATGCAAACACGAACCCGGGCCGTTCACTGCCGCTGCGGTCAATCCAGTAGCGCCTGCTGCAGCACGCGCGCGACGTGCATCGCTTCGCGCGCCGCGCCGTCCCTGATCTGATGCCTGCAGCTCGTGCCGTCGGCGACGATGAGCGTGTCAGCGCTGCTTTCTCGAACCTTGGGCAGCAGCGAGAGCTCGCCCATCTTCATCGACACGTCGTAATGACTCGCGTCGTAGCCGAAGCTGCCGGCCATGCCGCAGCAACTCGACTCTATCGTTTCGACCTCGAGCCCGGGAACCAGCCTCAGTGCACGCTCCACGGCCGGCATGGCGCCGAACGCCTTCTGGTGGCAATGCCCGTGCAGGAGCGCTTTGCTCTGCGGCAATGCTTTCAGGTCCAGCCTGAAGCGGCCAGCGTCGATTTCGCGCGCGATGAATTCCTCGAAGAGATACGCGTTCAGCGCGAGCTCGGCCATTTCGCCGTCGGGATGCATCGACAGGAATTCGTCGCGCAGACCGAGGAGGCACGAGGGCTCGAGCCCGACCACAGCCACGCCGCGGTCGATGTAAGGCTTCAACGCAGCGAGCATGCGCGCCGCTTCGCGCCTGGCTTCGTCGACCAGCCCGGAGGCCAGAAACGTCCGGCCGCAGCACAGCGGTCGACTATCGCCCCGCGCCTGCGGCAGGTGCACCGTGTACCCTGCGGCTCGCAGCACGGCGAAGGCTGCGCGCGCGTTCTCGGGCTCGAAGTAGCGATTGAACGTGTCGATGAACAGGACGACTTCTTTGACGTCGGTTGCGCCAGGCACAGCCGACGTAAGCTGGGGGTGAGAGCCCGTGTTCCTGAACGCATCTCGCCGCCACCTGGGCAGCGTGCGCTGCGGCGCGAAGCCCAAAACGTTTTTACCCAGCGCCGACAGCGCGTTGGTCAGCAGCGCGAGCCGCGAAGCCCACGGCGCGTAGCGCGGCAGATACGCGATCAGGCGGTCCTTGAATGCAAGACCGTGGCGCTGCCTGTAGTGGTGCAGGAACTCCACTTTCATTTTCGCCATATCCACGCCCGTCGGACACTCGCGCCTGCAGCCTTTGCACGAGACGCACAGATCGAGCGTGTCGTATAACGCGTCGGACGTGAATGCGTCCGGCCCGAGCTGGCCCGAAATCGCCAGGCGCAGGGTATTGGCGCGGCCTCGGGTGAGGTGCTGCTCGTCGCCGGTGACCCGGAACGAAGGACACATCGTTCCCGAATCGAATTTGCGGCAGTGGCCGTTGTTGTTGCACATCTCGACCGCTTTGGCGAAGCCGCTGCCATGCGCGTGCACAGCGGACTGGCCGACCTCGAACTCCGACCAGTCCAGCACCGTGCGGATTTTTTCGATCCTGTAGCCCGGCTTGAAGCGAAACAGCGCGCGATCGTCCTGCTTCGAGGGCCGGACGATCTTGCCCGGATTCAGCAGGCCTTTCGGGTCGAACAGATCCTTGATCTCACCGAAAGCGCGCGTGATCTTCGGCCCGAAAAACGGTTCTATCCACTCCGAGCGCACGAGGCCGTCTCCGTGCTCGCCCGAGTACGCGCCTTTGTACTGTTTCACGAGCTCGGCGGCTTCTTCGGCGATCGCACGCATCTTGTGGGCGCCGTCGTCGCGCATATTGAGGATCGGGCGCACGTGCAGACAGCCGACGGAAGCGTGCGCGTACCACGTGCCGCGCGTGCCGTGTTTCTCGAAAACCCGGGTCAGGCGGTCGGTGTACTCAGCGAGGTGCTCGAGCGGCACGGGGCAGTCTTCGATGAACGAGACCGGCTTGCCGTCCCCTTTCATCGACATCATGATGTTCAGCCCTGCTTTGCGAACTTCCCACACGTCGCGCTGCAAAGCGGCGTCCGTGATCTCCACCACGCCGCCCGGGAAACCGAGATCCGCCATGAGCTCGCCGAGCTGCTTCAGGCGTGCGAGCTGCTCGTCGCGCGTGTCGCCGGCGAATTCGACCAGCAGGATGGCCTCGGGCTTGCCGCGGATGAACTTCTCCACGATGGGGCGAAAGGTCGGATTGTCCCGGGCCAGCGCGATCATCGTGCTGTCCACCAGCTCGACTGCGGCCGGCTTCAACTTCACGATGTGCTGCGGCGCTTCCATGGACTGGTAGAAGGTCGGGAAGTGGCACACCCCGAGCGTTTTGTGCGCGGGCAGCGGCGAGAGGTCGAGTTGGATCTGCCGCGAATACGCCAGCGTGCCTTCCGAGCCGACGAGCAGGTGCGCCATGTTGAACGGGGAGGGCAGCATCATGTCGAGGTTGTAACCCCCGACCTTTCTGAGCACTTTCGGATAGCGGTGCTCGATTTCCTCGGCCTCGCGCGCCGCGATGGACCGGATCGTGCGCACGAGCGCCTGATATCCGGGCGGCCCCTGCAGCGCGTCCACCTCGACGGGCACCGCGCCGAACTCGAACCGCGAGCCGTCCGCCATCACCGCGTCGATCGCGCGTACGTTGTGAACCATGTTGCCGTACCGGATCGAGCGCGACCCGCACGAATTGTTGCCCGTCATGCCCCCGATCGTGGCCTGCGCGCTCGTCGACACGTCGACCGGGAACCACAGCCCGTGCGGTTTCAGATACGCATTGAGATGATCGAGCACGATGCCGGGCTGAACCGTCACGGCCCGCGTAGGCGCGTCGAAGCCGATCACCTGATTCAGGTGCTTGGCGACGTCGATGACGAGCGCGGCGCCCACGGTTTGCCCACATTGCGACGTGCCGGCGCCGCGCGGCACGACCGGCACCCCGGCGTCGAGCGCGATCTGCAGTGCGGTGACAGCGTCATCTTCGGTTTGCGGAACGACGACGCCTATGGGCTCGATCTGATAGATCGAAGCATCGGTCGAATACCGGCCGCGGGAGGACGCGTCGAACAGCACCTCGCCTCGAATCTCGCGCCTCAGACGGGCCGCGAGCGCACTCGAGTCGGGACCGGCCGCGCTCGTGCGAGGCGTTGCTGCGGCGTTGTTCATGAGCGGCTACGCACGGCATCCGCGCCGAGCGCTTCCATGACGAGGACGAGCTTGTTGGCGAGATGATCGCGCAGGATCACCTGCAGGGCCGCGCCGTCGCGGCGCGCCAGCGCGTCCATCATTTGCTCATGCTCGGCGACTGCGTTGTCCCAGCGCTCCGGTGAAAGATTCGCCATGTAGCGGGCGCGCCGCACGTGTGCGTTCAGGCTGCGGTAAATCGAAGCCAGGGGCTCGTTACCGCTGGCCTCGACGAGCTTGAGGTGAATTTGCTGGTTGAGCCTGAAGTAATCGCCAAGCTCGCGCCGCGCGTGATGCGCCAGCATCTGGTAATGCAGGGCGCGGATTTCGTTGATGTCCGCCTCGGATGCGGTGCGGCAGGCGAGCTCCCCGGCAAGCGCCTCCAGCGCGCCCATCACGGCGAACATGTGTTTCACACGGTCAGGGTCGAGGGGCGCGACGATCGCCCCGCGGTGGGGAACCAGATCGACCAGGCCTTCAGACGCAAGATACTTCAGCGCTTCGCGTAGCGGTGTGCGCGAAGCGCCCAGCGCGGCGCCCAGGACGCGCTCGTTCAACTTGGTGCCCGGCGCGAGCTCGCCCTGCACGATCATGTCGCGCAGGCGATCGACCACGGCGGCATGCAGCAATCGGGGCGCCGCCTCGTCCGGTGGCGCGTCTGCATCGAGTCTGTGTTCGGCGTCCAGCAGCATGATTGTATGCATATTACCCATGCCATGACGTTTCGACAACCGCATATAACACACTGATATTGCGTAATTCTTATTCATCCCGCGCGCATTGTGCAAGCGCCCACTCACATTTTTGCATACAAAATCATTGATGCGGTCCGTGCATTCACGATACGATGCCCAACCCTACTCGCTGGGAACCCCTCATGACTTACGCCGCCGGCCGTCACTTCCTCCAGATACCTGGTCCCACCACCGTGCCGGAGCGTGTGCTGCGCGCGATCGACAGCGCGACGATCGATCACCGTGGCCCCGAGTTTCAAAAACTGGGGCAGACCGTTCTGGAAGGACTCAAAGCGGTATTCAAGACGACGAGCGCGGTAATCATCTTTCCGGCGTCGGGTACCGGGGCGTGGGAAGCCGCGCTCGTCAACACGCTCTCGCCCGGGGATCGGGTGTTGATGTACGAGACCGGCCATTTCGCCACGTTGTGGCAGGGCATGGCGAAGCGTCTCGGACTGGCGCCCGAATTCATCGCCTCGGACTGGCGTCACGGCGCCGACCCCGCGGCCATCGAAGCGCGACTCGCGGAAGACCACGACCACCAGATCAAAGCCGTGTGCGTGGTGCACAACGAGACGTCGACGGGCGCGACCACCCGCGTGGGCGAGGTGCGCAAAGCGATCGACCGGGCGGGACATCCGGCGCTCCTGATGGTCGATACCATTTCGTCGCTGGCCTCGATCGACTATCGCCACGATGAATGGGGTGTAGACGTCACGGTCGCGGGCTCGCAGAAAGGCCTGATGCTCCCGCCCGGTCTTTCGTTCAACGCGGTGAGCGACAAGGCCTTGAGCGCTGCGAAGTCCGCCACGCTGCCGCGCTCCTACTGGTCGTGGGAGGAAATGCTCGGACCGAACAAGACCGGCTTTTTCCCGTATACGCCGGCGACCAATCTTCTATACGGGTTGCGCGAAGCGCTGAAGATGCTGGTGGAGGAAGAGGGCCTCGAGAATGTTTTCAAGCGGCACGACCGGCACGCGGAGGCGACCCGCCGCGCAGTCCGGGCCTGGGGACTCGAAATCCTGTGCCTCAACCCCGCTGAATATTCGAGCGCGCTGACCGCGGTGCTCATGCCGGAAGGCCACAACGAAGCCGAATTCAGAAAAGTCGTGCTCGAGCGCTTCAACATGTCGCTCGGAAGCGGGCTGGGCAAGGTCGCCGGCAAAGTCTTTCGCATCGGCCACCTGGGGGACTTCAACGACCTCACCCTGATGGGCACGCTGTGCGGGGTCGAAATGAGTCTCGGGCTCGCCGCAGTCCCGCACGCCAAGGGCGGCGTGGCCGCGGCGATGGACTACCTCTCAGGCGACACCGCCGCGCAGAAAACCCGCGTTGCGGCCTGATCGGGGCGCACGCGATGCGCCGCAATAAACGCAGTGAACAAGTACTGGCATCACAACTATAAACCGGAGGAGGCATGAAGCGAGTTGCAGCGTTGTTGCTGTTCGGTTTGATCCCAGGGGCGGTTCTGGCGCAGCAGTACCCGGCCAAACCGATTCGCATGGTCGTCGGTTTCGCGCCCGGCGGCGGCACCGATCTCGTCGCGCGCATCATCGGCGGAAAAATGAGCGAAAGCTGGGGCCAGCCCGTGCTCGTCGACAATCGCGCCGGCGCGACCGGCACGATCGGTGCGGACATCGTGGGGAAAGCACCCGCAGATGGCTACACGCTACTCATGGGACACGTGAACTCCCACGGCATCGCACCGCACATCTTCAAGAAGCTCCCCTATGACGCCGAGCGGGACTTCGCGATGGTCTCGTACGTGGGCTACGTGCCCAACGTGCTCGTCGTGCACCCCTCCATTCCCGCCCATAACGTGAAAGAGTTGATCGCGCTGGCGAAGGCGAAGCCAGGCTCGCTCAATTACGCCTCGTCGGGCGTCGGCAGCACCCAGCACCTGGCCGGCGAAATGCTGAAGCTGATCACCGGTATCAACATCGTCCACGTGCCTTACAAAGGCAGCGGTCCGGCGGTCGTGGACGTACTCGCCGGCCATGTCTCCATGAATTTCGACACGCTGCCGCCCGTGCTGCCGCACATCAGATCCGGCCGCATGCGCGCACTGGCGGTGACCACGCCCAAGCGCGCCGCGCCGCTTCCGGATATACCGACGATGATGGAAGTCGGCCTCAAGGGCTTCGAAATGACCAACTGGTATGGCGTCATGGCCCCGGCCAAAACCCCGCGCGACATCGTCACCAAGCTCAACACTGAAATCAATCGCATCATGACGCTGCCCGACGCGAAATCGAAGCTGGAAGATGCCGGAACGCAAATGGATCCGATGACGCCCGAGCAGTTCGCAAAATTCCTCCATTCGGAAATCGCGAAATACGCAAAGCTGGTGAAAGCCGCCAACGTCTCGCTCGATTGACCGGAACCGCGAACTGCCCATGGACGCAGTGCTCATCAAGCGTGACGGCCCGATCGCCACCGTCACCCTGAACAATCCCGAGCGCCTCAACGCGCTCAACCGGGCCATGTGGCAGGCGCTCGGCGCGGCGATGCACGCGCTGTCGGCCGACGACGCGCTGCGCTGCATCGTCCTGCGCGGCGCGGGCGACAAGGCTTTCGCCGCGGGGGCCGACATCGCCGAATTCGCGACCGAGCGCGCGGATTCCAGTCTGGCGAACCCTTATGGCGCGCTCATCCACGATGCGATGCAGGCGGTCGCGCAATGCAGGCATCCCACGGTCGCGTTGATCCAGGGCGCGTGCGTGGGAGGCGGACTCGAAATTGCCGCGATGTGCGACATGCGCATTTGCGGCGCGTCGAGCCGTTTCGGCGTGCCCGTGAACCGCCTCGGCCTGACGATGGCTTACGGCGAGCTGCAAGGGCTGCTGGCGCTCGTCGGCCGTGCAGTGGCGCTGGAGATCCTGCTGGAAGGCCGGGTCTTCGATGCCGCCGAGGCGTACACCAAACGTCTCGTGAACCGCGTCGTGCCCGACGATGAAGTCGAGCGTGAAGCGTACGCGGCGGCCGAGCGTATCGCCGCCGGTGCGCCGCTGGTCGCACGCTGGCACAAACGGTTCATCGATCGCCTGAGCGTGCGCGCACAAATCCCACCGCAGGAATGGGATGAGGGTTTTGCGTGCTTCGATACCGAAGACTATCGCGAAGGGGTGGACGCTTTCCTGGAAAAGCGCAAACCCAACTTCAAGGGGCGCTGATGCACGCTCACCCGGGGGAGCCCGCGCCGGTCCTCACCCCTCACCGCAACACTTTGTAACTTTGTAACTTCGGCGGGCCGCTTCGACGATTCTTTGCAGTGCGCCCGCCGCCGCTGTATCGTTGGTCGTTCCTTTCTCGTGTCCCCTTCCTTGTGTCCTTCGCGTCTTTCGCGTCTTCCGCGTTCAAGCTTTACCTGAGGTTCCGGGTGTGCCTTTCGGTGAGGGCACTCGCGCTTTGCGCGCTTGCCCCCGCGATCGCCTTCGCGCAGGCCGATTACGCTCGCGAGAAGCGTTGGGCTGACGAAATCAGCCCCGCGATTCTCGTCGGCAACGCGGTCGGGCTCGAGCTGCCTTCGGCCCGCAGGTTTCTCGGCATTTACGCGGCCGGCCGGCCCGGTGGCCCCGGCGTGATCGTCGTACACGGGTTGGGCGTGCACCCTGACTGGAGCCTGATCAACGTGCTGCGCAGTCAACTCGTCGACGAGGGCTATGCGACGCTCTCGGTCCAGATGCCGGTGCTGGCAAGCGGCGCGAAGGCCGACCAGTATCCGCCTGTGTTTCCCGAAGCCGCCGAGCGCCTCGCTGCCGCGGTGGAATACCTGCGCCGGCAAGGCCATACCCGGATCGGCATCGTCTCCCACAGCCTTGGATCGAGGATGACCAACTATTTCCTGGAGCGCGCGACCGAGCCCGGCGTCGACGCCTGGGTTTCCATCGGGCTTCTGGACCAGTACACCGGCGTCGAGCGCCTCCGGATACCGGTCCTGGATATCTATGGCGAGCGCGATTTCGCCACAGTGCGCGATAATGCCGCGGGGCGTGCCGACCGCCTGCGTCGCATCCGGGGTTCGGCGCAGATCGAGGTCCCCGCGGCCGACCATTACTTCGCGGGCCAGGAAGCGGCCCTCGTGCGCCACGTAAAGCTGTTTCTCGACCAGAAGCTGCGGTAGGGAGCGGCGGCAGGCTGCCGAGAAGCAAACGAGTCACAGTGAACAAGCTCACCGCCTATCTCGCCACCATGCCGCCTGCGCGGCTGCTCGCCGCCTGTCTCGCGCTGGTCGTGGTTATTGGGCTGACCGATTACTACTCGGGCGCGGAGATGAACATCGCGATGCTGTATCTCGCGCCGGTTTTCATGACGGCGTGGGCGCTCGGTACGCACGCTGCCATCGTGATGTCGATCATCGCGACGACGGCCTGGTACATCTCCGTCCTGTACATGCATCAGAGCTACTCGCAACCCTGGCTGCACCTCTGGGACGGCACCATCCAGTTCGCGATGTTCGTCGTTTTCGGCGCTGTCATTTCCAAGCTCAAAACCGCGCTCGGGCACGCGGACGAGCGTTTTGCGACCGTGCTCGAAGGCCTCGATGCGGCGGTCTACGTCTCCGACCTCGCAACCGGTGAAATCGTCTACGCGAACGAGCAGTTTCTTAAAACGTTCCCGCCCGCCGGCAACGTCCCGACCGCGCCCCGCGATGTGTACCAGGGCGAGTTCCACGACACCGTGCGCGGGCGCTGGTATCTCATCCATTCCCGCCCGATGCGCTGGATCGACGGACGCATGGTGCGGCTGCAGCTCGCGACCGACATCAGCGAAAGGCGGCGCACCGAGGCGCTGTTCAGGCAGCAGCAGGAGAAAATCCAGATGACTGCCCGCCTGGTAACTGTGGGCGAGATGGCGACCACCATCGCGCACGAGCTCAACCAGCCGCTGGCCGCGATCACCAATTACAGCATGGGCTGCGTTCGCCGGCTGCGCTCGGGCAACTGGAAGGAGGCGGAGTTGCTGGACGCGATGGAAAAAGGCGCCGCGCAGGCGGAGCGCGCCAGCAAAGTGATCCAGCGCGTACGCTCTTTTGTCGCGCGGCGTGCCCCGAATCTCGTGCCCTGCGATATCAACGAAGTCATCAGCGGCGTCGCCTCGATGATGTCCGCCGAAGCACGCCAGCGAGGCGCCGCGGTGGTACTCGACCTCTCGGACATCATTCCGTACGTCCACGCCGACCCCGTGCTCATGGAGCAGGTGATCCTGAATCTCACGAGAAACGCGATCGAGGCGATGGATGAAAACCCGCCCGAGCAGCGGCAGGTCACAGTGCGGTCGCGCTGCTACGAAGACGAGACCGTGGAAATCGAAGTTGCGGACTGCGGGCGCGGCATCGATCCCCAGCAGGAAGCCAATCTGTTCATGCCGTTCTTCTCGACCAAGCCCCAAGGCACCGGACTGGGCCTGCATATCTGCCGCTCCATCGTCGAAGCGCACGGCGGGCACGTCTGGGTCACCCGCAACAGCGAGCAGGGCGTAACCTTCCACTTCTCCCTTAAGTCGGTATACGCGTGAGCGAGCCCGCCGCCACCCGTCTCATCTACGTCGTCGATGACGACGAAGCGCTGCGCGACTCACTGCGGTGGCTCCTCGAGTCGACCGGATACCGCGTGTCGACCTACGCGACAGCCGCGCGCTTTCTCAGCGCCTACAAACCGGGCATTGCGGCGTGCCTGGTGCTCGATATGCGCATGCCCGGTCTGAGCGGTCTGGAGTTACAGCAGGAGCTCAATCGCCGCGGCGAAACGTTGCCCGTCATCTTCATCACCGGCCACGGGGACGTCCCCATGGCGGTCAACGCCGTGAAAAATGGCGCCTTCCACTTCCTGGAAAAACCTTTCAAGGATCTGGAATTGCTCGAAATCATCGAGCAGGCCGCGACGCTGGGCGCAGCGCCGCAGTCCGACCGCGCGCTGGGACGCTGCGCGGCCGCACGACTCGCGCGCCTCACCCAACGCGAACGCGAAGTCATGGATTACGTGGTCGTCGGTCTGAAGAATCGCGAGATTGCCCACCAGATGGGCATCAGTGTCAAAACCGTCGAAGCACATCGCGCCCGCGCGATGGAGAAAATGGACGTCGGCAGCGTCGCCGAGCTCGTCCAGACGATGCTGGGTGCCGCCCACCCGCGATAGCCGCGAGGTCAGGGTTTCTACCTTAGGGTTTCTACCAATAGGCGCGTCCGGAACGAGCCCCTATGATCGCACTCCGCCCCAAAGGCGTTAATTTCTCACGCTTCGAAGGAACAAAAAATGTCCACACCCAGCGATCAGGGAATCGTGCCGAGTTCCGGTATGAAGATACCGCTGCTCGACAACAAGAATTTTCTTTCAGGTCTGTTCTTCCTCGGCGTCGGAGGACTTGGTATTTTCATGGCGCAGGACTACCCGATGGGTACTGCACTGCGCATGGGGCCCGGCTACTTCCCCATCGTGCTGAGCGGGATGCTGATCCTGTTCGGCGTGTATTGCCTGGTCCAGGGCATGCTCAAGCCGGAGAAGCTTCCCGGTAACTGGTCACCGCGCGCCCTGCTCATCCTGCCGCTGGCCACCGTGGTCTTCGGCATCCTCATGGAGCACGCCGGTTTCATTCCCGCGCTGCTCGCCCTGGTCGTCATTTCGGCGTACGCCGGGTCGGAATTCAAAATCATGGAAGTGGTGTTGATGGCGATCGGCCTCGTGATCGGTTCATGGGCTCTCTTCATCTGGGGTCTGGGTCTCCCCTATCCGCTGATCGTGGGGTACTAACATGGACTTATTCAACAATCTTATCCTCGGCTTCAGCGTCGCGCTGACCCTGCAGAACCTCTGGTTCTGCTTCATCGGCTGCTTCCTCGGAACGCTGATCGGCGTGTTGCCGGGCATCGGACCGCTGGCGACCATCGCCATGCTGCTTCCCATCACCTTCAACGTGCCGCCGGTCTCGGCGCTGATCATGCTCGCGGGCATTTACTACGGCGCCCAGTACGGCGGCTCGACGACGGCGATCCTGGTCAACCTGCCGGGCGAGACGTCGGCCGTGGTGACCTGTCTGGACGGTTATCAGATGGCGCGGCAGGGCCGCGCAGGACCCGCCCTCGCCATCGCGGCCATCGGGTCGTTCTTTGCCGGCAGCGTGTGCACTCTCATCATCGCTTTGTTCGGTCCCCCGATCGCGGAGATGGCACTGAAATTCGGCGCGCCCGAATACTTCTCGCTGATGCTGATGGGCCTGGTCACCGCCGCCGTTCTGGCGCATGGGGACATGATCAAGTCGCTCGCCATGGTTGCGCTGGGCCTGCTGCTCGGCGTGGTCGGAACCGACGTCAACTCGGGCATGGCCCGTTACAGCTTCGGCGTTCCCGAGCTGACTGACGGCATCGGCTTCATCGTGATCGCCGTCGGCGTGTTCGCCCTGTCGGAGATCATCGCCAATCTCGGCGACCCCGAAGAGCGCACCATCTTCACCAAGCGGGTGACCGGGCTGTGGCCGACGTTCGCCGACCTCAAAGCCTCGTTCGGCGCGATCCTGCGCGGCACCGCCATCGGCGCATTCTTCGGGGTGCTGCCCGGCACCGGCCCTGCAATCGCTTCGTTCTCCTCCTACATGGTGGAGAAAAAAGTCGCGAAGGATCCGTCGCGGTTCGGCAAAGGCGCGATCGAAGGTGTCGCCGGCCCCGAATCGGCCAACAACGCCGATGCGCAGTGCAAGTTCATCCCGACGTTGACGCTCGGCATTCCCGCAAGCGCGGTGATGGCGCTGATGCTCGGTGCGCTGACCATTCAGGGTATCGCCCCGGGTCCGCAGGTCATGACGCAGAAACCCGATCTGTTCTGGGGCCTGATCGCCAGCATGTGGATCGGTAACTTCATGCTCGTCATCCTGAACCTGCCGTTGATCGGTCTGTGGGTCAGCCTGCTCAAGGTGCCGTATCGCATCTTGTTCCCCTGCATCATGGCGTTCTCGTGCATCGGGATCTTCAGCGTGAACAACAGCTCCTTCGAGATCTACCTCACCGCGTTCTTCGGCGTCATCGGTTTCCTCTGGCTGCGCTTCGAGATGCAGCCTGCGCCGATGCTGCTCGGATTCGTGCTGGGGCCGTTGATGGAAGAGAACTTGCGGCGCGCCCTGCTCATCTCGCGCGGCGACGCCACGGTGTTCTTCACGCGGCCGATCAGCCTGAGCTTCATGATCGCCACGGGGATCATCCTGATCGTCATGGGTATACCCGCGATCCGATCGAAGCGCGAACAGATCACCGACTGACGCGCTCGCAGAAGCGACTGCTGCTTCAGCAAGCGGCCCGGTTCCGAAAGGAACCGGGCCTTTTTCATTCAACAGCCTTTCCTGGATCGCCGGGCGTGCCTGCGGGGCGTCGGCTACGTCGCGTCGGGCATCGCCGAGCCCGCTGCCGCCCGCATGAGACGGTCCTGGATGGCCGCCCATTCAGGCGCCAGCGGAAGCTGCTCGACGAGGATGGTGGTGCAGCCTGCACTGTCGAGCACGCGAAGATTGGCGTAGAGATCGTGCGCGTAGCGGGCGGCATCACGAGGCGCGGCGATCCACGTCACACCGTCGAGAAGCGGCTGCAGCGCGGAGCGCGCGAGCACCGCGACTTTGTCGCCCTGACGCGCCATGCTGCCGGCGAGCTCGAGCATGAGATCGGCCTCCATCACCATGAGCGGCGTGTGCGGCGCGTAATGTCTGGCGAGCGTCCCGGGCGCACGAGGCGATGCGGCACCCGGCGCTGCCAGCGGCGTGCGCAGGATCCGCTCGACCTCGTGCGCTGTGATGTGCCCTGGACGCAACAGCGACGGGGTGTCGCCCGACACGTCGACGATGGTGGACTCGATGCCGACGTCCGAAGGGCCGCCGTCGAGCACGCACCCGACGAGCGCCCCGAACTCGCTTCGAACGTGGGCGGCGGTCGTCGCCGAAACGTGGCCGTAGCGATTGGCCGAAGGCGCTGCGATGCCGCCGCCGAACGCACCGAGCAACGCCTGGGCGATGGGATGCGAAGGCACCCGCAAGGCAATGGTGTCCTGCCCGCCGGTGACGAAGTCACTGACGTGGGCGGCCCGCTTCATGATGAGCGTGAGCGGCCCCGGCCAGCAGCGATCGGCAAGGCGCTGCGCCGCGGCCGGGATCGCATCGACCCAGCCGCTGATTTGCGACACGCTGGCAACGTGCACGATGAGCGGGTGATTGCGCGGACGCCCTTTGGCCGCGTAAATCTTCTCGACGGCTTCAGGGTTCGATGCGTCGGCGCCGAGACCGTAAACCGTTTCGGTCGGAAACGCCACGAGCCCGCCGGCTTTCAAAATGGCGGCAGCCTCGTCTATCGTTGGGGCTGACATCGCGCTTCGGGGTCAGGCTTTATTCAGCAATCGCAACGCCTCGCGATACTTCTCCGAGGTCTGCGCGAGCACCTCGCCCGGCAGCGCAGGCGCGGGGGCACGCTTGTTCCACGGTTGAGTCTCCAGCCAGTCGCGCACGAACTGCTTGTCGAAGCTGGGCGGACTGATGCCGGTGCGGTACTGCGCCGCAGGCCAGAACCGCGAGGAATCGGGGGTGAGGGCCTCGTCGATGAGCACGAGCTCGCCTTTCTCGTCGGTACCGAACTCGAACTTCGTATCCGCGATGATGATGCCGCGCCCGGCCGCGTACTCGGAGGCGAACCGATAGATGGCCAGCGTCGCGTCGCGAACCTTGCCGGCCAGCTCCGCGCCGATCGCCTGCACGACGGCATCGAAACTGACGTTTTCGTCGTGGGCGCCGGGCGCGGCCTTGGTCGATGGCGTGAAGA
>JBKJKJ010000490.1:0-3139 GCA_046597455.1 Burkholderiales bacterium | reverse complement strand
TAAAAACCGCCGATGCCGCCGGCCATGCCCACCAGGCCGGTCATCACCCCGATCTCCTTGCGAAACCGCTGGGGAACGAGCTGGAATACCGCCCCATTCCCCATGCCGAGCGCCAGCATGGCGGCAACGAAGCACGCCAGCGCCATCCACGCCTGCGGCAGGCCGAAGCTGACGATAGCCAGGAACAGTGCGGCGCCGACATACATGTACGACAGCGATTTGATACCCCCGACGCGGTCCGCGACGATGCCGCCGACCGGTCGCACCAGCGATCCGGCGAACACGCATGCCGCAGTGAAGTAACCTGCCATCACGGGGGAGAGTCCGTACTGATCGTTGAAATAGATGGTGAGTGACGAGGCCAGCCCGACGAAACCGCCAAAAGTGACGCTGTAGAAGAACATGAACCACCACGCGTCCTTGTCCCGCAACACCTTCATGTATTCGACGAGCGACTTGGCCGGCGGACACTCGGGGCTGTCCTTGGCGAGCGCGATATAGACGACGAAGGCGAAGAGCAGCGGAAAGATGGACAGTCCGATGACCGCGTTCCAGCCGTAGGCGATGGCCAGCGCCGGCGCGAACAGTGCCGCCAGCGCGGTGCCGGAGTTGCCCGCGCCCGCGATACCCAGCGCGGTGCCCTGATGTTCCGGCGGATACCAGCGCGAAGCGAGCGGCAGCGCGACGGCGAACGATGCCCCGGCGACCCCCAGCGCCACGCCCAGCGCGAGCACCTGGTCGAAGCTATGCACGCCGAAGTACCACGCCGCGAACAGCGACACCATCACGACCACCTGCGCGATGATTCCGGTGAGCCGCGGCTTGAGGTGATCGACCAGCACCCCCAGTATGATGCGAAGCAGCGCTCCGGCGAGCACGGGTGTGGCCACCATCAGGCCTTTTTGCGCGGCCGTGAGCCCCAGATCCTGGGCGATCTGCACGCCCAGCGGCCCGAGAATGACCCACACCATGAAGCTCAGATCGAAATACAGAAAAGCGGCGAACAGGGTCGGCGTGTGACCCGCTTTGAAAAACGACGACTTCATCGAATACTCCGAGATTGAAGTTATTGCATGACTCGCTCGGGGGCGCTTCAGACCTCGAGCAATACCTGGCCGCCTTCGACCTTCACGGCAAATCTTTGCGCGCATCCCTTATCGGGCGCGGCGGCATTGCCGTCGGCGAGACCGATGTTCCATCCGTGCAGCGGACACGCAACGGTGTTACCGAAAACAATGCCCTGGGACAGCGGCCCGCCCTTGTGCGGACACCGGTCACGCAGCGCGAACACCGCGTCTTCGGCCGTGCGGAAGACCGCAATGTCGCCGTGCGCTTCACTCCTGACGACGCGCGCGCCCAGTCGTGGGATGTTTTCGAGGGCGCCGATGCTGATCCAGTTGCTCAAGTGATGATCCTCATGTCGTATCCTCAAGTCTGCACGTCGAGCTCATAGACTTCGCGCGATGGGGGCCCGGTGAAGACGTCGCGAAAGCGCGAGAACAGCTCCACGAACGCGCCGGTCTCGACGAATGCGCGTGCATCGTCCTCGGTCTCCCATACCGCGACATGGCGGCCTTTCCCCGTTTTCTTGTCGGTCATCACACGGAAGTTCGCGAGGCCTTTCTGGGCTTTCATCCAGGAGACCCCGAAGTCCTGGTAGCGCCTGATGACTTCGGCGACCTGGTCCGGGTACGCCTGAAAGGTAACGACGGCGACGTGCATGGCTGTTGGGTTCCTGTGAGTTAGCGGTCTGAATCAGATTCGAAACATCGATTCATCATGTCGACGCCCATGGCACACGATGTGCGCGTCATATCGACAGCATCTCGAACTCATGCCTCGCCACGCCCTCTTCGGCGCGCTCCTTCCACGGGTCCTTCTCGCCCGAAACCGAATACAGCAGCCGGTCATACAAATCCTTGCGGCCTTCGGGATCGTCGAGTATGCGTTTCTTCACGTAGTCGAGACCCACGCGCTTCACCCAGTGCACCGTACGGTCGAGATAGCGCGCTTCTTCACGATAGAGCTGGATAAACGCGCCGGAATACTCGAGCACCTCTTCGCGAGTCCTGACCTTGGCGAGAAACTGCGCCACCTCGGTCCTGATGCCGCCATTGCCCGCGACGTAGATTTCCCAGCCTGAGTCGACGCCGATGATTCCCACGTCCTTGATGCCCGACTCGGCACAGTTGCGCGGGCAGCCGGAAACCGCCAGCTTGACCTTGTGCGGCGCCCACATGCGATCGAACGCGCGCTCCAGATCGATTCCCATGTTGGTCGAATCCTGCACCCCGAACCGGCACCATTCGGAGCCCACGCAGGTCTTCACCGTGCGCAGCGCTTTGGCATAGGCGTAACCCGAGGGCATGTCGAGGTCGGCCCAGACTTTTGGCAGGTCTTCCTTTTTCACGCCGAGCAGGTCGATGCGCTGGCCGCCGGTCACCTTCACGGTCTTGATTTCGTATTTGTCCGCGACGTCGGCGATGCGCCGCAGTTGCTGTGCGGTCGTCACGCCCCCATACATGCGCGGGATCACCGAATAGGTGCCGTCTTTCTGGATGTTGCCGTGAGCCCGTTCGTTGATGAAACGCGACTGCGGATCGTCCTTCGCTTCCCGCGGCCAGGTCGAGATGAGGTAGTAATTGAGCGCCGGGCGGCAGCTCGCGCAGCCGTTGGGTGTGCGCCAGCCGAGGCTGCGCATCGCGGACTCGATCGTGAGGATCTTCTCTTCCCGTATCGCCTTGCGCACGGCCGCGTGGGTGAGCTCGACGCATCCGCACATGGGTTTCGTCTTGGGCGTGGCGGAGTAGTCCGCGCCCGCAGTGCTCATCAGGAGTTGCTCGACCAGACCGGTGCACGAGCCGCATGAGCTCGACGCCTTGGTGTGCTTGCGAACCTCGTCGAGCGTGTAAAGCTTCTGTTCGCGGATTGCTTTGACGATGGCGCCTTTGCACACGCCGTTGCAGCCGCACACTTCCATCTCGTCGGACATCGCCGCGGCGCGGTTCTGTCCCTGGTGTCCGGTGTCTCCCAGGTTGGCTTCGCCGAACATCAGTCGATCGCGCACGTCTGCGACGCTGCGGCCTTCGCGCAGAAGCTTGAAGAAGTAGGCGCCGTCGACCGTGTCGCCGTAAAGGCA
>JBKJKJ010000439.1:0-3253 GCA_046597455.1 Burkholderiales bacterium | reverse complement strand
GGCCGAAAGTCTCGTCACTGCGCAGCGGAATATACGCAAACGACTTGAGCAACGGCGCAGCGTCGCCGAATAGCTCGGCCGATGTCCCTTCAGCAGGATGCGCCACGCAATTAGGACCGGTGAGGCTTTTTGCAAATTCGCGCGTCACATCGCCTGCGGGATTGAGCTTGGGTGCGTCGACCGGACCGTTGAGCTTCCATGCCCTTAAACCCACGTGCGGGACGGCGAAATCCTCGCCCAGGTTGTAGTGGACGGCGCCGATTACCGTGGCCAGGTCGCGCGCGGCGAGCAGCGCGAGTGCGAGCCGGTGCACTTTTTCGCCGATCGCATCGTTCTCTTCGCCGAACTGGATGACTTCGCGCAGCTTCGTTTCGACCAGTTTGGTTCGTTCGCGCAGCGTCAGGATCTGGCGCTCGCTGATCGGAATCGCGCGCCCGCCGTGAGGATGGGGAATATAAATATCCGCGAGCATGTCCGCGTACTGCTCGAAGAATTCGGGATGTTCCTGCAAATAGGTGGCTACGACGTCGGGGGTCATTTTTTGGGCGGGTTTTCCTGTGAGCTCGCAGCGGGAAGCGCCGCGTAATGCCAGCATGCGCCGAGTATACCAAGGCAGCGTCGGCCGCTTGCGGCTGGCGGGATCATCACCTGAGCGCGATCTCGCCTTCGAAAACGCTTTCCGCGGGACCGGTCATCATCACGGGCCGCTCTTCGCCGGCCCACGAGATGACGAGCTCACCGCCTCGCGTTTCCACCGTGACTCGCTCGCGGGCGAGCGCGCCGCGCGTGATGCCCGCGACGACCGCCGCGCAAGCGCCCGTCCCGCACGCGAGCGTCTCGCCCGCGCCGCGCTCGTAGACCCGCAGCCGGATGCGGTGCGCGTCGACAACCTGCATGAATCCCGCGTTCACCCGGCGGGGAAAGCGCGCATGCGCTTCGATTTGCGGACCTTCGGTCGCCACGGCTGCCAGATCGATATCGTCGACAACCTGCACCGCATGCGGATTGCCCATCGACAACGCGCTGATTTCGACCGACCGGTCCCTCAGGTCGAGGCGATAGGTCAGCGCCCGCGCAGGCGCGACAAACGGCACCGCGTCCGGCTCGAAAATCGGCACACCCATGTCCACGGTAACCTGCCCGTCGGCTTCGAGCCTGGGGACGATCACCCCACCCTGGGTGCCGACGCGAATCTCACGCTTGTCGGTGAGACCGCGCTCGTGCACATAACGCACGAAGCAGCGGGCGCCATTGCCGCACTGCTCCACTTCGCCGCCGTCGGCATTGAAAATCCGGTAGTAGAAGTCGGTGTCGTGGTCGTGCGCAGGTTCGACCTGGAGGATCTGGTCGCAGCCGATCCCGAAATGCCGGTCGGCGATGAAGCGCAACTGCTCCCGCGTCAGTGCAATCGGGCTCACGGTCGCATCGAGCAAGACGAAGTCATTGCCCAGGCCGTGCATTTTGGTGAACTTGAGCCTCATGTCATTCCCGCCGCGCGGGAGCCCACCGCAGCGCGTAGGCAATCGGCGCCTCTGTGAACGCCGTACGCGTCATCTGCGCCCTTCTTGAGGTGGACCTCGATGCCCTTGGCTTTGCGCCGGCCCTGCGTGTCGCTTGAGATCACTGCGCGCGTGATCTGCTCAGCAACTCGGCGAGCGTGGCGTTGAAGGCGTCGGGGCATTCGTAGGCCGCCCAGTGGCCGGCTGACGGGATGATGCGCAGCTGCACGGTCGGACACAACGCGCGCAGCGCGGCGACTCGATCCTCGATCGTGTAGTACGCGATCTGGTCGCGCTCTCCCCAGATCGCGTACACCGGAATCCGCAGCTGCGGCAGCGACTCGCAGAGCGGCCGCGTCTTCATGATGATCGCCGGGGTGTCGAGCCGTGTGTGGCTCACGTTCCATTCCTGGATCTCGAGCGCCAGTGCGTCGATCCGCGCAGGATCCGCGATGATGCTTCGCTGGAGGTTGTTGCGGTGGGCCTGGATGCGCGCTTCACCCGTCTTGTCGCGAACACGCTCGTGCTGGATCGGCACACGCGGCCGCACCAGGCCACCGGGGCCTTGGAGCGTGAGAGAGCGCACGCGCTCCCCGTGCAGGAGCGCGACGTGTCCACCGACGGAGGCCCCGAAGGAGAAGCCGACGACGTCGTAGGATGCCTGCGGTCCGAGCAACCCGTCGATCCCCTGCGCGACGATCTGGCTGATCGTCGCCATGTTGGGCGACGGGGGCGGATCCGCCGACTCACCGAGGCCCGGGAGATCCGGCACCAGCACGCGGTAAGTGGAGCGGAAGGCGGGCACGGTATGTATCCAGTGCTGCCAGGAACCGGCCCCGCCGTGCAGCAACACGAGGGCCGGACCTTCGCCCCAGCTCCGCCACACCATGCTGCCTTCGCCGCACGGTGACTTGGAGCGCGTGGCCTCAGCATCGAGTTGTTGCACCGGCCCATCCGTGTCCCTGGATTTGTTCGCGATGTCCACTTTGTCTCTCATTCAAGTCACCCGGTCCGCCTGCAGCCGCCCGAGCGTCTCGTTCGGAAGGCCGAGTCGGCTGCAGTAAACCTCGGCGTTGTGCTCTCCCAAACGGGGCGCCGCCCGGGTCGACTGCATCGGGTTGGCGCCATCGACGAAGAATCCCGGCCCGGGATAGTTGCGCGTGCCGACCTCGGGGTGGTCGAGCTCCACGCAGAAACCGCGTTCCGCAAGGTGCGGTGAATTCACCCCCTGCTCCGGACTCTGCGCCAGCCCGATGACCAGGCCGCGCGCCACCGACTCGCGCGCATCAGGCCGAGGTTGTTTCCACTGCCCTGCCGCGGGCTTCGTCCCAAGTAGTGTATAAGAATTTCAAACACCCTTTTTCACCAGGCGGCACTCAATTCACCGCCTGGCGCATCGTCAACCGCGTGGCAATTCACGCAAGCCCCCGCGGCTTTCCCCATCAATGCATCCTGGTAAATTTGAGCGTCATGTCACGCCTGCCTCGCCCGTCACGCTTTTTGCCATGATGTAGTCGTCCATCATGAATCCGCCGCCGATGTCCTTGACGACGGCGTCGCGGACCTGGAAACCGTGTTTTCGATACGCCGCAATCGCGCCGGCGTTATGTTTGTTCACGGCGAGCACCAGCGTCGCGTAGCCATGCCGGCGCGCCTGCTCGCACGTGTGTACGAGCAGGCGCGCCGGCATGGCTACGCGACGCTGGTGCTCGCCGTGAACAAACATAACGCCGGCGCGATTGCGGCGTATCGAA
>JBKJKJ010000128.1:0-2741 GCA_046597455.1 Burkholderiales bacterium | reverse complement strand
CGACGGACGAAAATATCCCGCTCGTCGTGCTGCGCGATGAAACGAGCCGGATCGAAGCGGCCGTCGCGCCGACGCAAGGCGGGGAATTGTCCAGCTTGCGGGTCGAGTTCCAAGGCCGCTGGATCGAACTGCTTTATCGCGGCCGCAGCTATCAACCCGCCGAGGGATTTCGCGGGAAGGCCTCGATTCTTTGGCCCGCGGTGGGTGCGAGCATTCCCGCGGGGGCCAAGCCGGTGAACGGCAAGATCGTGAGCGCCTACGACTACAACGGGCAGCGCTACCCGATGCCGCAGCACGGCTTCGCGCGGTCCAAGTCGTGGCGCGTGCTCCGTTCCTGGGCGAACGCCTCGGAGGCCGCGGTCGAAGTGCTCCTGACCGACGACGCCGATTCGCGGGCGCAGTATCCCTTCGGCTTCGAAGTGCACGTGATCTATCGGCTCGCGGAAGGTCGCGTCGAATTGCAGCACCTGATCAAGTCCGCCAGCACCAACGCCGCGCCGATGTTCTTTTCGATCGGCAACCACATCGCGTTTGCGGTGCCGCTCGTCGCGGGATCGTCGGCGGAAGCCGTCACGCTCGAGAGTCCGTCCCGCGTCGAGTATCTCCGCGGGGAGGACACGACTCCGAACGGGGCGACGCGCGCGCGGACCTTCGGCCCACCCGTGTTGCTGAAGAATTTCAAGGCGATACCGGCGGTGTCCATCGGTGGCTACGTGGACGACCCGTGGTTTCGCGTGGCGGACGCCGCCGGGCTGGCCGTGCGCGTGAGCCATCATGCGCAATCCACTCCGGCGCCGCCGGTCGTCCAGTTCAACCTCTACGGCGGCGCCGCCGAGGGATTCTTCTGTCCCGAGCCCTTCATCGGTGTGCAGAACTCCTTCAACAAGCGCGTCGGGCTCGTCGAGATTGCTCCGGGCAAAACCTGGACCTGGCTGGTTCGCGTCGAACCGGAGCGGCTCGCGGGCGAAGTGCGCCGGGCGCCTTGACCTCGATGTCGTGCCGGCAGGGTGCATGCATAGCTATCTCGCGATGATCCGCCTGATGCTCCGCAGACTCGTCAGCTGACCTTTTTTCGATGCGCTCCGAGAGGACGCGAGGGATAAAGAGAGGAGTGGTGCGATGGGGGCGCGCCGATTTCGAGTTGCGGAAACAGCATGGTCGCGATGATTACCGCCGTGGTGCAGAAACTTTTTCCTCAATTCAGGCGTGACCGGATCTGGCCGTGGGTGATGGCGGGGCTGATCGTGTGGGCGTCGAACCACGGCACGGTGGCGACGCCGAAGTTCACGCAGTGGATTCCCAGTTTCGACAAGGTGGCGCATTTTTCGATCTTTGGGTTGCTCGCGACACTCATGGTGCGGGCGGTTCGCGGGCGGTGGGCACCTTGGGTGGTGATTGCGTTAATCTCAGTCTTCGGTGTGACCGACGAGTGGCACCAGAGTTTCGTGCCGGGGCGGTCGTGCGATGTGCTGGACTGGCTGGCTGACACGCTCGGTGCGGCGCTCGCAGTGTCGCTGTATTGCGGGTGGGCTGCGTATCGAAATCTACTGGAGACTTCGTTGTGGCGCCGAGTGAGCACGACAGATGGACATGGGGACAAAAAATAATCGCAGCGTGCGCGGCGAGATGACGCCGGGACGCCCCACTGAGCCAGCGGATCCGGCGGGGAATCCGTCGGCGACGATGACGGCACCGACGAAATACGTGCGGCTGGTCGCGGCGGTGCTGTTCGTCGGAACGCTGCTGCTCTTCGCGCGAGCGATCCCGCACGAGTTCGTCAACTACGACGACCCGGACTATGTGACAGAAAACCAGCACGTGCGCGCCGGGCTCAGCGTCGAGACGGTGCGGTGGGCGCTGACGTCGGGCGAGGCGTCGAACTGGCACCCGTTGACGTGGATCTCGCATTTGGAGGATGTGACGTTGTTCGGACTGAACCCGCACGGACATCATGCGACGAGCGTGGTCTGGCATGCGCTCAATGCCGTGCTGGCTTTTCTCGCGTTGCGGCGACTGACGGGTGCGTTGTGGACCAGCGCATTTTTCGCGGCGCTGTTTGCCTGGCATCCGCTGCGCGTGGAGTCGGTCGCCTGGGTGTCGGAGCGGAAGGACGTGCTGAGCGGGTTTTTTTGGTTCGCAGTGCTGTGGCTCTACGCGGTCTATGTCGAACGGCGGCGGGCGGGTGGAGCCGGGAAATTTTACGCGATGCTGCTGGGGGCGTTTGCGCTCGGGCTGATGGCCAAGCCGATGCTCGTCACGCTGCCGTGCGTGCTGCTGTTACTGGATTTCTGGCCGCTGCGACGGATCAGGTGGCCGCGGGAAACGGGGGCGGTGCCGCCGCGCACGGAGAAAATGGAATCGCCGGCCTGGCTGCTCGCCGAGAAGGTGCCGCTCTTCGTGCTGGTGGCGATCTCAAGCGTGGTGACTTATCACGTGCAGCGTGACGGCGGCTCGGTGTCGTCGGCGCTGGGGCTCGAGGCGCGGCTCGCCAACACCGTCGTGGCCGTGGTGCGCTACCTTGGGAAATTTTTCATGCCGGTGGATCTCGCCGTGCTTTATCCGCATCCGGGGCATTGGCCGGCCGGGACGGTGGTGGCGTCACTTGTCGTGGTGGTGACACTCACGGTCGGCGCGGTGAGCCAGTGGCGGTGGCGCCCGTGGATCACAGTGGGGTGGTTGTGGTTTCTCGGCACACTCGTGCCGGTGATCGGGATCGTGCAAGTGGGTCTGCAGGCGATGGC
>JBKJKJ010000120.1:0-7880 GCA_046597455.1 Burkholderiales bacterium | reverse complement strand
CACAGCCGGGATTCCCTTATGGTTTTAGTACCCGTTCCTTCCGCTTGCAACACTCGATACACATAAGCGATTGTCGCACGCGGACGAAACCCATTACGATGGACGGACTTTCGCTAGCCGCCTGTCGGACTTGCCAGTCGGGACAGGCTGCTAAAGCAAACCGGACGGATTTGCGCAGAGTATGATTTCAAAAAGCCTCCAAAGCATGTTTTCGACTTTAATTCGGCTGTCCGGTTTTGCATAAGGAGCTTGTCGCATCGCAGGTCCGACAAGCTCCTAGGATGAAAAGGAATATCGATGATGAAAACCGCTCTGGGGTTACTTCTTTGCTTCCTCTACTCAGCGGGCTACGCGCAAACGTGGCCCACCAAGCCGATCCGGGTGCTGGTGGGTTTCGCCCCCGGCGGCACCGCAGACCTGTCTGCCCGGCTGACGGGGGACATCGTGTCGAAGGAGTTGGGGCAGCCGCTCGTGATCGAGAACAGGCCGGGCGGATCGGGCAGCATCGCGATCGAAGCCGCCATGCGCGGCGCGCATGACGGCTACACCATCGTCATCGGATCCGACTCCGCGCTCTATCAACCCGTGTTGAATCCCGCGCTGACCTACCGTGCCGACAAGGATTTAAGCCCGATCACCATACTCACCAGCCAGCCGATCGTCATCGCGGCGCACCCGGCACCGGGATGGAAATCGATCGCGGATCTCATCAAAGCCGCGAAAGCCCGCCCCGGCGAGATCGCGTATGCCTTGTCGTCGCCGACCGGGACCCAGGCCGTTGCCGCAGGCGTTTTTTTCCGCATGGCGGGCGTCAAGCTGATCGGCATTCCGTACAAAGGCGGTGGGCAGGCTGTAGTCGACCTCGTGAGCGGACAGGTGCCGCTCGCGGTGCTGGGTTCGTCGCCGCTGATACCCCAGGCGAAAGCCGGGCGCGTACGACTGCTTGCGGTCACATCGAAAGCACGCGCCAAAGCGCTGCCCGACGTGCCCACGCTCGCCGAACAGGGTTATCCCGATATGGACATCGCCCAGTGGTTCGGCGCAGTTGCGCCCGCAGGCACGCCGAGCGAGGTCGTGGCGCGGCTTTCAGCGGCCTTCAACAAAGCCCTGTCCGATCCGAAAACGGTGCAAAGACTGTTCGATTCCGGACTCGAGGCGGTGGGCGGATCGCCGGAAGATATGGCACGGCGCATTCGAACCGACACCGTCGTCTGGTCGAAAGCCGCGAAGCAAGCCGGGCTGGGAGCAAAGTAACGTTCGCGCGACACCGCATCACGCTTCACCGCTGACACACCGACATACGCCCGCGTCCAGCCATCCAGGAAATTCGAATGGCCGCAGGAGCGGTCAGCGATACATCAACGGTGACATCACTCATGAAAATAACCCGCGTCGAATCGATCGTTGCACGCATCCCCTACCAGCACGGCGGCCCTTTACCCATGTTCGGCGGCAAGCCGCGCTCGACCATGGACATCCTGCTCATGCGCGTGGACACCGACGCCGGCATCACCGGCTGGGGCGAAGCGTTCGGCGGCCCGGTCTTGTCGGCAACGCGCGAAATCATCGATAACCTCGTGGGCCCGCTCGCAGTCGGCCACGATCCGTCAGCCATCGGGAACGTCACCGAGCCCATCGCGCGAAAACTTCAGAACTTCGGTCGCGGCGGGCCTGTCGCTTTCGCGCTGTCCGGACTCGACATTGCGCTGTGGGACATCGCGGGCAAGACCGCAGGCAAACCGGTGCACGAACTGCTGGGCGGCGCGAAACGCAAGGATCTGGCGGCTTACGCAAGCCTGCTCGCCTATCACGATGTCGATCTCGTTGCGAAAAATGCAGCCGAAGCCGTCAGCAAAGGCTACCGTTTCGTGAAAGCGCACGAGTACGCGTATGCGGAAGTCGAGGCTACGCGCAAGGCGATCGGCGCGGCGATTCCGCTGATGGTCGACACCAATTGTCCGTGGACCGTTTCGGAGGCGATCGACGCCGCACGGCGTTTCGCGCCACTCGACCTGCACTGGCTCGAGGAGCCGGTGTGGCCGCCCGAAAACCTCCCGGGACTCGCGGCAGTGCGCCGCAACGCCCCGATGCCGATCGCGGCCGGTGAGAACGCACGCACGCTGGAAGACTTCAGGCTGGCGATCGAAGCCGAAGCGGTTTCGGTGCTGCAGCCGAGCCTGGGCAAGATGGGTGGGCTTTCGGTCGCCAGGCAGGTGCTGGCTCTGGCGCAGGGCACGGCCATCCGGGTGATCCCGCATTGCACCTACTTCGGCCCCGCCGCGCTCGCGACGATCCACCTCATCTCGACTTTCGCCGAAGACACTTTCCTCGAGCGCTTCTACTGCACGCTGGCCGACAGCCCGTTCGGTGAGGCGGTGCTGGCGAAGCAAGGCCGCGTCGAGGTGCCGCAAGCTCCGGGGCTGGGAATCGATCCGGACCCCGTCATTCTCAGAAAGCTGAGCGCTTGATCGGCTTGCGCGCCGGCCGCCTTCAGGATACTCGCCCAGGCCACACGCAGCGCGCTCGCCGCCGATAGTGCGCAGCATGCGAGCGTGACTCGATCGACGCTTGCGCAGGCACGTCACCGGCGGTCGGCTCGTGACGGCATTGCTATTGCTACCTATCGCTACTACTTGACTCGCAACGCTTCCATCTTTCGCACACACGCTCGTACGCACTGGACTGCGCAGCGTCGCCGGTCGGGAGCGCCGACCCGAGATTCGAATCGGCAGCCAAGGTAACGCGTTTTTTCCGGCGTGCGCCGCGACGTTAGGCAATACACTGCATGCTGCCTTACTGGACATGGGAACACGGGTGGCCGGGTGGAGGACGGGGACCGTCAGCAGTGGTTATGAAGCAGCGGTTGCGAATGCGCTACAGGTCCGTGAGGACCTCGACGCTGTGCGCATTGTGGACGTGACCGATTCCGATCGCCTTGCCCGCTCCAGCCGCCGGTTTGCCGCGGTGACCGGAGCCGCCTCGTTGGCAGGCGGCCTCGTCGTCCTGTTCGGCTGGACATTCGGCATACCGGCGCTCAAGACGGGCTTGACGGGCCTGTCGACGATGAAGCCGAATTCGGCGCTGTGCTTCATGCTTTGCGGCGCTTCGCTGTGGCTGCATTCGTCGACGCGCGCAACCGCAAGGGCGGGCCTCACCCGACCGATCGCGGCGGCCTTGGGCGCGCTGGCTGCGCTCATCGGTCTGACGACGATGGTCGAGTATGTGTCCGGCTTTGCCTTCGGCGTCGATACGATCCTTTTTCCCGAAGCGGTGCGGGCCGAGTCGTGGTCTCACCCCGGGCGCATGGCCGGTGCGACGGCCTTGAATTTCGTGCTGATGGGCGGTGCGCTTACCGTACTCGATGTCGAGCCGCGCCGCATGCCGCTCGCGATCGAAATGCTCGTTCTCCCGGGCCTCGTTATCGCACTGGTGGCGATCGTCGGGTATCTCTTCGAAGTGTCCCCGCTCTACAGCTTCACGCGCTACGCCTCGATCGCGCTGCCTACCGCAGTGATCTTCGCATGGCTGGGGACCGGCGTGCTGGCCTCGCGGCCGGAGCGCGGGCTCGCCTCGCTGGTGACCGCCGACCACGGCGGCGGATGGGCGGCGCGCGTGTTACTGCCGCTGGCGATCATCGCGCCGATCCTGGTCGGTGAGCTGCGCTGGCAGGGCGAGCGGGCCGGATGGTACGGCATGGCGATGGGCATTGCCCTCTTCACCATCGCACTGAGCGCCATCTTTGCGAGCCTGATCGTGTTTCTCGCCTACCGCCTCGACCGATTCAACAGGGAGCGCAACCGCGCGACGCGGCTGGTTGAGATTCAGAATCGCGCGCTGGAGCGCATCGCGACCGGCGCCCCGCTCACCGAGACGGTCTCTCAGCTTCTCGAAGAGCTCGAAAAGCTGGACCCCGAAATGCTGACTTCAGTCCTCCTCATGAGCGACGACGGCACCCGCGTGCGCCACTGCGCCGCACCCCGCCTTCCGGCGGCCTACATGGCAGCCCTCGACGGCGCGCGCATCGGTCCGGCGGCCGGGTCGTGCGGCACCGCGGCCTGGCGGCGCCAGCAGGTCGTGGTATCCGACATTACTCGCGACCCGCTCTGGAACGATTACCGGGCGCTCGCCTCCGAGCACGGGCTGCGCGCCTGCTGGTCCACGCCGATCTTCGGCACGGACGCCATTCTGCTCGGGACGTTTGCGATCTATTACCGCGAGCCGAAAGAGCCTGAGCCGAAACATCAGCGCACCATCGAGGCCATCGCGCATACCGTCGCCATCGCGATCGATCGCGCGCGCGCCGCGCAAACGCTCATTCAGAAAGAGGCGCATCTGGAGGCCGCGCAGCAACACGGCAACATCGGCAGCTGGGAAGTCGAGCTCGGCGCGCCGCGAGGCCGCTGGTCGAGGCAGCTCTATCGGATAGTGGGCCGCGATCCCACGCTGCCTGCTTCGACGCTTAACGAACTGCTCGACCTGGTGCATCCGGACGACAAAGCATCGGTCGAGGATGTCCTCAGCCATCCAGAGCGCCTGCACGCGCAACGCCGCCTGGATTTTCGCATCGTATCGCCGGTCGTCGGCGCCCGCGACCTCTGGGCCACCGTCGACCTCGTGCGCGCTGCCGACGGAAAACCGGTGGGGATGGCCGGAACCGTGCTCGACGTGACCGAGCGCAAAGCCGCGGAGCACTCGATCGAGCGCTCGCTTTCGCGTCAGCGCGACCTGTCGCGAAGGCTCGCGCAGGCGGAGGAAGAGGAGCGGCGCAGCATCGGTCGCGAATTACACGACCGGATCGGTGCCGATCTCGCTGCGGTGAAGCTCAACCTGGACCTCGTATGCGCCACCTTGCCCGCGGAAACGGCGCCCGCCGTAAATCGGCGGTTGGCCGACACCCACGCGCTCGTGCAAAGCGCAATCGTTCATACCCGCAACATCCTGGCGGAGCTGCGTCCGCCCGGCCTCGACGATTACGGCCTGCTCGCTGCGCTTGAAATGCATGCCGGCGCCCTCGAAGAGCGCCTCGGCATCCCGGTAGCGGTGACGGGCGCCAACGTCTCACCTGCGCTGCCGCATGTGGCCGAGACGGCACTCTTTCGCATCGTGCAGGAAGCGCTCAACAATGCCGCGAAGCATGCGGCGGCCAGCTCCATCGACATCGAGCTCACCCAGGACGCCAACAACGTGCGCCTGACCGTGTCGGATGATGGAGTCGGCTTCGCCCCCTCGGGCGCGACCGGCGCCGGTTACGGTTTGCGGACCATGCGCGAGCGTGGCGATGCAATTAACGCCAGCATCAATATCGATTCGGCACCGGGTAAAGGCACGCGCGTCGAGATCCGCCTGGAACGCGAGACATGACCGTCAAGGTGCTGATCGTCGACGACCACGCGGTCATGCGCGACGGTCTGACCGCGCTCCTGGGCGGTGCCGGCATGGAGGTGATGGGTGCCGTCAGCAACGGCCGCGAAGCCGAGCAGGCGGCACGCGAGCTGGCGCCTGAGGTCGTGATCATGGACCTTTCGATGCCCGGCATGAACGGCCTGGAGGCGACGCGCGCAATTCAGTCGCGGTCCCCCGGCATTCAGGTGGTCGTGCTCTCGATGCACTCCACCCGGGAGCATGTGCATCAGGCGCTGATAGCCGGGGCCATGGGCTATGTGCTCAAGGAATCGGCGGGCAGCGAAGTCGTTGCCGCCGTGCGCGCGGTTTGCGCCGGCCGACGCTTCATCAGCCCCGCAATCGGGGACGTGGGACCGGTCACGGCCGGCAGTGGGCCGCTCGCCAGCCTGTCGGCGAGGGAGCGCCAGGTCCTGCAGCTGGTGGTCGAAGGCAAGACGA
This sequence comes from Burkholderiales bacterium, assembly GCA_046597455.1. Lineage (GTDB taxonomy): Bacteria > Pseudomonadota > Gammaproteobacteria > Burkholderiales > SG8-41 > JAQGMV01. The sequence goes on along the minus strand of JBKJKJ010000120.1, from coordinate 2,039 downwards.
GCGCCGACATTGCACGCGTCATTCATCTCTCGCCCAAGACGGTGGAGACGTATCGCAGCCGCCTGATGAAAAAGCTCGGCGTCGCCGACGTCGCCACGCTTGTGAAGTTCGCAATCCAGCACGGAATCACGCCGCCGGGCTGACCCTCGCGGTTGTCAAACTTTCCCTACAGCGTTTGCGCCCCGCGGTGGGGTTGTCCCTACAGCCGTGCCGCGTACCGTTGCGCAATACTTCGCACCTTGCCCATCCCGGTTGCGAAGTGAAGCACGATATGCCCCCCATTCAGAACACGACTCCCTCCCTGGCGCTGATCGTAGACGACCAGGCGTCGATGCGCAGGGCGTTGCGCGACCTTCTGAACATGTCGTTCCCCGCAGCGCGCGTGGTGGAGGCCGCCAACGGTGCAGCGGCCGTCGAGCTGTTCACAGGAGCGCGTCCGAAACTCGTGCTCATGGATGTCTGCCTGCCCGACGCGGGCGGCATCGACCTGGCACGCCAGGTCAAGACCCTGGCGCCCGAGACCGTCGTCGTGGTCGTTTCGATCGACAAGTCTGCACGAACCCGGGCGCTCGCTCTCGCGGCGGGCGCTGCGGCGTTCATCGCCAAGGACCGGCTCTACGAGGAGCTCACGCCTTTGCTCCAGGGCCTGAGCCGGCTCGAAGCGGGCACGCCATGAGCGCGTTTTTCGGCCGCCGAATTGCCCTGCGCTTCAGCATCGCATCCATCGCTGACGGCGCGCCCGGCTTACTGACGCGCGGAGATCGACCGTGAGCCTGGGCCGCAGAAATCTGATTCCGATGCTCGCGCGCGCACTCAACGCGATGGCCGATCGATTGCGTGCCTCGTATCCCGGCGTGGAAAACGATGTCGGCGAGCGCCGGCGGACCGAAGAGCGCTGCTCCGGCGTTATCGCCTCCGCGATGGACGGCATCATCACCGTCAATGCCCGCGGCGAGATCATCCTCGTCAACCCGGCAGCCGAAGTCATGTTCGGCCATCGGGCGGCAGACCTCGTCGGAAAACCGATCGAAATATTGTTCGAAGCGCCGGGCAGGACCACCGTTACCAATCTGGCCAGTCCGGCCCCGGGCCGCCTCGACGCAGTGACGGCACGCCGCGCCGACGGCACCGAGCTCGTGATCGAAGGTTCCGTTTCGCAGATGGGGACCGGCGACGAGCGGCTGCACACCATGATCCTGCGCGACATCACTCCACGGGCGGCCGCCGAGGCCGCGACGGCGAGGCTGACGATCGAGCTACAGCGCCGAATCGAGGAGCGCGATCACGCAATAAAAGAGCTCGAGGCTTTTTGCTATTCGGTATCGCACGACCTGCGCGCGCCGCTGCGCGCCATCGACGGCTACTCGCGCCTCGCGATCGAGGAACACGGCAACGAGGTCGCGCCTGAGCTGAAGCGATATCTGGTCATGTGCTCGCAGAATGCGTTGCGCATGGGCCAGCTGATCGATGATCTCCTGAGTCTGTCGAAGATCGGCCGGCAGGCGCTCACCACTTCCCGTGTCGACGTGCGCGAACAGGTGCGCGACTGTCTCGCCAGCCTCGAAACCGAGCGCGAGGGCAGACAGGTGCAGATCGTCATGGGCGAGCTTCCGCCTTACGACGCCGATCCGCAGCTGATCCGGCAGGTCTGGCTCAACCTGATCGGCAACGCGCTCAAATACACCGGCAAGACTCCGGCGGCGCGCATCGAGATCGGCAGCTTTCTGCAGGCAGACGGTACGACGGTGTATTACGTGCGCGACAACGGCGCCGGTTTCGACATGCGTTATGCCGACAGGCTGTTCGAGGTGTTCCAGCGTTTGCACAATGCGGCCGACTTTTCCGGAACCGGGGTCGGTCTTGCCATCGTCGCGCGCATCGTGCGGCGGCACGGCGGCCGGGTTTGGGCCGAAGGCGAGCCCGGCACCGGTGCGACTTTCCATTTCACGCTTTGCCAAGGGCAAATCCGTGCATCCCTGCAAGCCGGTTGATTTCGAAAGGTATCCCGGGGCGGTCTGTTCGCCCGGCACCTGCGGGCT
>JBKJKJ010000469.1:0-13495 GCA_046597455.1 Burkholderiales bacterium | reverse complement strand
GTCGTTCCGCCGCGTGCTCGCGCTCGCTGAAAACGTGCCCGGCATCACGCTGTATTTCATGCACGTGAGCGCGGCCTCGGGCGTTGCCGCCATCCGTCAAGCGCGCGCGCTGGGCATGCCGGTCTACGGCGAGACCCTGCACCAATACCTCATGTACACGTCGGAAGATTACAAGCGCCCGAACGGACAGATCTATCACACCTATCCATCGCTCAAGTCCCAGGCCGACCAGGACGAGCTGTGGGCCGGCATGCTGGACAACACCCTGCATACCGTGGCGACCGACGAAGTGTGCTGCGCGCTCAACGTGAAAACGCTCGGCAAACGCATCGACGACACCACCGGCGGCAACGTCGGCGTCGAGCCGCGCATCGCGATCATGTATAACGAAATGGTCGGCAGGCGCGGTTACCCGCTCGAGAAATTCGTCGACCTCGTCTCGACGAATGCCGCGAAGATCATGGGCCTGTACCCGCGCAAAGGCGCGCTCGCAGCGGGGGCCGATGCCGACATCGTGGTGCTCGACCCGTCTAAGCGCATCACCATAAGCAAGGAGATGCTGCACGAGCAGGACTATTCGCCGTGGGAAGGCCACGAAGTGCACGCGTGGCCGATCCTCACCGTGATGCGCGGCAAGGTCGCGGTCGAGAACGGGCGCTTCAGCGCCGACCTCGCGGACGGCCAGTATCTCTACCGGCGCATTTCGGAGGAGATCCGCAGCGGCGCGATGCTTTGATGCGGCGGGTATGACGAGCGATACCAGCGACGCGCGCCTGCGGACATTTCTCGCCGACACCCTGGCCTTATGGGGGGTCGACGGCGTCGTGGAGCCCGGCGTAAGCCGCGCCGTGGGTGAACACGGAGACGGGGACGCGGACGGCAGCATCCTCGGATCAGACCCGGAAGGCGTCGTCGTCGCCGAGATTCGCGCAGCGAGCGGCACCCTAGTGTGGGTCGAGCGGGCCATCGCGCGCCGCGCCGTGCTTACCGGGTTTCATGCGGGGGTGCCGAAAGACGCACGGCCGCGGCCCCTGCCCCTGCGCTGGCTCGCGCGCTGGCGCGCTGCGGGCGCGCCACCCGGCGGCGCACGCGAGCGGCGAGCGCGCGCATGCGCTTCGCTCGCGGGCTTGCTGAACGCGCTGCGCGGCGCGCTCGGCGTCGAGCGCGGCAGTGCGGTGCGAGTGGCGCCGGCGCCGGACCCGGGCCGTTCATCCTTCGACTTCGGCGCACTGGCGCCTACGCTCAGGACGAACGGGGATACCCCCGTTCTTCCAGAGGGTAACGCTGTGAAGTCGGAGGATGAACACCCGCCCGTTCGTCCTGAGCATAGCGCGGTGAAGTCGAAGGATGAACACCCAGCCGTTCGTCCTGAGCGTAACGATGTGAAGTCGAACGATGAACACCCAGCCGTTCGTTCCGAGCGCATCGCCGTGCAATCGAACGATGACCACCCAGCCGTTCGTCCTGAGCGTAACGCTGTGCAGTCGAACGATGACCACCCACCCGTTCGTCCTGAGCGTAGCGCCGTGAAGTCTAAGGATGAACACCGAGCCGTTCAGCCCGAGCGTAACGCTGGGAAGTCGAAGGATGAACACCCGCCCATTCGTCCTGAGCATAGCGCGGTGAAATCGAACGATGAACACCCAGCCGTTCGTCCCGAGCGCATCGCTGTGCAGTCGAACGATGACCACCGTGCCGTTCGTCCTGAGCGTAACGCGGTGAAGTCGAAGGATGAACGCCGAGCCGTTCGTCCCGCGCGCATCGCTGTGCAGCCGAACGATGACCACACCGCCGTTCGTCCTGAGCGTAACGCCGTGAAGTCGAAGGATGAACGCGCCGCCATTCCGGTTTCAGTCATCACCGGTTTCCTGGGCAGCGGCAAGACCACGCTCCTCGCTCACCTGCTGCGCGATCCCGCGATGGGCCGCACCGCGGTCATCATCAACGAGTTCGGCGCGATCGGTCTCGACCACGACCTCGTGGAAACGAGCGACGAAAGCTTCATCCGTCTGTCGACCGGCTGCCTGTGCTGCAACGTGAGAAGCGACCTGGTGCTGACGCTCGGCGACCTCGCGGCTCGGCGCGCTGCGGGCACGGTGCCGCCGTTCGAGCGTGTGGTCATCGAGACCACGGGGCTGGCCGATCCCGCCCCCATCCTGCACGCGCTGCTCACCGATCGAGACCTCGGCGAGATCTACGCACTGGATAGTGTCATCACGACAGTGGACGCGCTCACCGGTCTCGAAACGCTCGCGCAGCACGCCGAATCGCTGCGGCAGGCCGCGGTCGCGGACAGGATCGTGCTCACCAAGACCGACGTGCCCGGCGCGCAGACACGCGCCGTCATCGAACGCCTTGCAAAAGTAAATCCGGGGGCTTCGGTGCTGACGGCGGTGCACGGCGCCATCGCCCCATCGGTATTGTTCGAGGCCGGCCTGTACCGGGTGAGGGGCAAACATCCCGATGTGGAGAAGTGGCTCGCCGCAGAGGCGATCGCGGCCGCACACGATCATGCGCCGCATCGGCACGACGAAGACATCACGAGCTTTTGCATCGTATGCAGCGAACCGCTGCACGCCGCGACGCTCGCGCTCGTGCTCTCGGCCCTGGCCGAGAACTGCGGCCGCGATCTGTTGCGGCTCAAAGGGATCGTGAACATTGCAGAGGAACCGGAGCGCCCGGCGGTGATACACGGCGTGCAACACGTCTACCACGCGCCGGTGTGGCTCGCGCGCTGGCCCTCGGAAGACCGCCGCACGCGAATGGTTTTCATCGGCCGCAACATCCGGGAGTCGTGGATACGTGCCCTGCTCGACCTCGTCGAAGCCGAAGTTGCAGATGAAACGGCGCGGCACGCGTTTCACCGCGGCCATCGGCCCGCGCTCAGCAGCGCCTCACTCGATCCCGCCGGCACGTAATGCACCAATGAGAGCGGCGCGTGCGGTAATATGCATGCCCCACCGCCATGCCGCGCATAGCGCTTTCATACCTGAAGCAGCGAGTTGATGAAGGAAACCATTTCGGAAGGGCTCTCGTCGGCCCGGCGCAAGTTGTCCCAACTGAACCAGTCGCCACTCTATCGAATCGATATCGAGCAGATCGCGAACGAGCTCGACCTGGAGAACGAGGCGAAGAAACTCGCCGCATCGGGCCTGCCTGCGCCTGAGCAGACCGCGCTGAGCGCCCCCGAAGCAAAAGTGGTGCAGCGTGTCGAGAAAGCCCGTCACGATTTCGTCGAATGGGCGTCGCACGAGGCGAGCAATCTCAACGAAGGGCTGGCGAAGCGTGACATCACGGTGCTCGTCAACGAGGCGCTGGCCGCAGATCGGGCATTCGAACGACAGGCGGCGAGCGTGCTCACGCGGCACGAGTCGATGCTCCACGAGCTCGAGGAGCACGCGACGGTGCGCCAGCGCGAGCTCGAGGATTTTCGCGCGCGCAATCAGCTTGCGCGTCCGCCGACATACCCCGAAGGCAGCGCCACCTTCGCGCGCTACGCGGTGCTGCTCTCGCTGATCGTTTTCGAAGGCGCCGCGAACGCCTACTTCTTCTCCCAAGGCCTGGAATCGGGTCTCATCGGCGGTTTCCTCGCGGCCGGGCTCTTCGCCGCAGTGAACCTCGTCACCGCCTTCGTGCTGGGGAAATTCGCCGTGCCCCTCGCCTTCCATAACCACACCGCAATCAAAATCAGCGGTTTCGCCGCGGCCGCTTTCGCCGTCGTGTGCATGCTCGCCGTGGGACTGACCATCGGGCACTTCCGCGACGCGCTCCTCGCCGATTCTGCCGAGCCTGCCCGCGCCGCATGGGTGGCGCTGCAGGCCTCGCCTTTCGGCCTGCGCGACGTCATGTCGTGGCTGCTGTTCGCTGTCAGCGTGCTGTTCGCCGTCTTCGCGCTTTTCGACGGCCTGTCGTCCGACGACGTGTACCCGGGTTACGGGCGGGTCGCGCGTCGCGCGCGGCAAACCCGCGACGACTACCTTGGCGAGCTGCACGGTATCCGCAACGAGCTCGAAACGATCAAGGAAGCAGAGCTCGGCGGCCTCGAAGCGGCGCTGCAGAAAGCGCGCGCGCGGGTCACCGAATCATCAGGCGTGCTGCGGGAGAAGAACTGGGCGCGCACCCGGATGGAGACGGCGATGCTCGACGCCGAGAACTGCGTGGATGCGCTCCTGAAACTTTTTCGGGACACCAACGAGATGCATCGCGGACGGCTTGCGCGGCCGCAGTATTTCGATACGCGTCCCGAGCTGCGGCAACTTGCGCTGCCCGATTTCGGCACGGTCGACGACCGCGCAAGGCTCGCCGAACAGGAGCGCCTGGTGGCGCACTTCCTCGCGGAAGTGGACGGCGTTCGCGCCAGCATCGAAGCGTCGTTCACCGCCCATACCGAGCGGCTGAAACCCACCGACAGAACCCTGCGCACCGCGGCGGCCCGTCATGCGTAGAAGCCGCGCCGGAAAAAAGCGTCAGGCCCGCAACGTCGCCATCGGCGTCGTTTCGATCGTGTTCTTTCTCGCGACGCTTGCGGGCGCCGCGTACTACCTCGTGACGCGGGATTCTGGACTCGACCGCAACACGCTGTGTCCCAAGTCAGGCCCGACAGGCCACATCGTGCTGATGGTGGACAAGACCGATCCGCTCAACTTCAGCCAGAAGGAAGCGTTCCTGCGCCTCCTCGAAGAGCTGGTCGACCGGCGGGTCGCGCCGGGATACCTGGTGTCGGTGTTCGTGCTCGGCGAGGATTACCGCGACACCGCCAAGCCGCTGGTGGAGATCTGCAATCCCGGGTCGGGCGAAGGAAAAAGCGAGCTCACGGCCAACGTGAAGAAGCTGAACGCGCAGTTTCGCGAGCGTTTTCGCGAGCCTCTGCTGAAACAGGCCGACGCCCTGATCTCGACCCGGCCTGCGAAGAATTCGCCGATCATCGAAATGCTGCAGCTCGTGTCGATCAACGGCTTCCGTGCTCACCCGGTCCGGGGGCCGCGCCGCCTTATCATCGTTTCCGACATGCTGCACAAGACACCCCAGCTTTCGATGTATCAGCGCATCCCCGAGTACGACGATTTTGCGTCGTCCGAATACGGCCGCAAGATGCGAACCGAGCTCGACGGGGTCGAAGTCGAGCTGCACCGCGTGCTGAACTATCCGAAGCTGCAAACGCCGAAGCAGCTCGAGTTCTGGCAGACCTTCTTCTCGAGAAGCGGGGCGCGCCTCGTTTCGGTGAGGCCGATGGAAGGCTGAACGCGCCCGGTCACACCCGAGTCGCAGAATCAGCCGTCACGCGGTGAGTGCCGCGCGCCGCGGCGGCTCGAGCAAACCTTCGTCCCTGAGCGCGCGTAGCGATTTTTGCCACGCGTCGAGCGTGAGCGCCACGTCGGTCTGCGTGTGGGCCGCGGAGACAATGCCGCCGCGCCAGCCTTTCAGATCGACTCCGTTGTTGAGCATCGCCAGGCGCAGCTTGCCGAGCGTCTTCTCGTCCTTGCCTTTGAGCGCGTCGATGGTGATCGTGCCCGCGTCGAACGCCGTGGGCCGGATCGCCTCGCCGCGCGGGTTGACGTGGATGTGGAAGAACGAGTGCTCGCCATAAATCGCCCACGCCACGCCTTCCGCTTCGAGCACGGCATTCATCCCGGCGCGCAGCGTCGCGGCCGTCGCAGACGCTTTGGCGCACGCGTCGGAATCGCGAATGATGTTCAGAGTCGTGATGCCGGCCGCGGCGCTCAGCGGATGGCCGTTGTGCGTGCCCTGGTGGCTGATGCGCTCGCGCCCGGCCGCCGCCGCGGCTTCGAAGTCGAGCCATTCGAGGATGTCGCGGCGCCCGCCCACGGCACCGCCCGGCATGCCGCCCGCGACGATCTTCGCCAGCGTCGTCAGATCGGGAATGACGCCATAGAGCGCCTGTGCGCCGCCCGGCGACACGCGAAAACCGGTAACGACCTCGTCGAAAATCAGGAGCACGCCGTGCTTCTTCGTGATCTCGCGCAGCGCGCCGAGCACTTCCGGCGGCGTGGGGACAGCCCCCGAGCTGCTTCCAATCGGCTCGATCATCACTGCGGCCACACCGCCGGCAGCGAGCACGCGCTCGACCTGAGCCACGTCGTTCGGCGCGACGAGCGTCGTGCGGTCAGCGACTTCCTGCAACACGCCCACACTCGGCGTGCCGTCGAGATGGTCGTTCACGCCGAAAGCGACCTGGTCGTGCCAGCCGTGGAAATGACTCTGGAAACGCACGATGCGTGATTTGCCGGTGGCGGCTCGCGCAAGACGCATCGCGAGCTGCGTGGCTTCGGTTCCCGAAGAAGTGAAGCGCACGCGCTCGGCCGACGGGATCATGGCCTGTATGCACCGCGCCCACTCGACTTCGAGCTCGTTGGCCGCTGCGAGATGCAGGCCTTTGGCGAGCTGTGTCCGGATTGCATCGAGGACTTGCGGATGCTGATGCCCGAGCAGCAGCGAGCCGTGCCCGCCGTAATAGTCGACGTACTCGTTGCCGTCGACGTCCCACTTGCGCGAGCCGAGCGCGCGATCGCCGTAGATGCCGTATGGCAAAGTGCGGCGCGAGTCGTGAACGATTCCGCTCGGCAGCACGCCTCGCGCCTCGGCTGCGAGCGCGCGCGAGCGCGGCGTGCGTGCGTGATAGGCTGCTTCGATTGCGGAGTCGCGTGCCATGCTGTCTGCTGCCATGTCGTCCTCCCTAAGATCGTTTCGTACTGAGCGCAGCGTCGCGCTTGCGAAGCTCAACCGGTTGCGAACGGACCTTACTTGGCGGGTCTGGCGCTCCGTGCCTCCCCCTCCACCGTTCGTATTGAGCGTAGCGCAAGCGAAGTCGAAATGCGAACGCGCGATCGTTCGTAGAGACCGTGACGCCAGTGAAGCCAGGATCCTCGTCCTGAGCCATTCGACCCTCTGAGCACAAGCTACGGCATTACGTGTCGAAGTCGAAAGGATGAACCCCGCCCAGTCGCGCACTTCGACTTCGCGCGTCGCTACGCTCAGTGCGAACGGTTTCTACGTAACGGTTCGTTGCCGTTCGACACTTCGACTCCACGCCGCGCGGTGGGACGCTGCCGCCTTCGAGTATAGTGCCGCCTGTCCTCCATTCCGAAGGCTATGCATGACAGCCGACCTCGCTCGCGCATACAACATTGCCGACCTGCGCGAGATCGCACAGCGGCGCCTGCCCAAGGGTCTCTTCGGGTTCATCGACCGCGGCAACGACGACGAGATCGCGGTGAGAGAGAACCGCGAGGCGCTCGAGAGCATCAAACTCAAGCCCCGCGTGCTCGTCGACGTCTCCGCGCGCACCCAGTCGATCACGCTTTTCGGCAAGCCGCAGCCGATGCCGATCGTCATCGGCCCCACGGGCTCGGCCGGCCTCACGTGGTACCGCGGCGAAGTCGAGCTCGCGCGCGCCGCGGCAAAAGCCGGCATCCCTTTCACGCTCGCCACCGCCTCGCTCACCGCGTTCGAGACGATCGCCGAGCAGGCGGGCGGCACCTTGTGGTGCCAGCTCTACATGTGGCCCGAGCGCGAGCTTTCCCACCAGCTCGTCGGGCGCGCGCGCGACGCGGGTTTCGAGGCGCTCGTCTTCACGGTGGACACGCCGGTCAATCCCGGCCGCGAATATAACCTGCGCAACGATTTCAACTTCCCGTTCCGCTTCACGCGCCGCAACGTGCTCGACGTGCTCGCCCACCCGCGCTGGCTCGCCGGCGTGCTCGGCCGTTATGTCACGACCACGGGGATGCCGCAGTTCGAGAACTTCCCAAAGAGCATGCGCAGCAGCATCACCTCCTCGCGCAAGGGTCGGGCTTTCGCGCCCAACGACTCGGTGACCGGCGATGACATCCGTGCGCTACGCAAGCTGTGGCCCGGCAGGCTCATCGTGAAAGGCATCCAGCATCCGGCCGACGCCGTGCTTGCAGCGGACCTCGGCGCGGACGGCGTCATCGTCTCCAACCACGGCGGGCGCGTGCTCGACGACTCGCGCGCGCCGATCTTCAACCTGCCGGAGATCCTCGACGCAGTGGGCAAGCGTATGACGGTGATCGTCGACAGCGGCTTTCGCAGGGGCAGCGACGTGGCCAAAGCCATGGCGCTGGGTGCGCACGCCGTGATGATCGGCCGCCCGACGCTGTACGGCACGGCGAGCGGCGGCGAAGCCGGCGCGGCGCGCGCGATCCAGATCTTCCGCGAAGAGATCGACCGCGTGCTGGCGCTGCTCGGATGCCGCAGCGTGGCGGAGCTCGACGCGAGCCTTCTGGTGATGCCCGAGCCCGATTCGCATTGAGCTTCGAGCGGGCCACGAGATCCAGGGAATTCCGGATGGTGCCGGCGTGTTAACCACTGGGCATGCCGGAGGCTTACACTACCCTCCCGGCATTCACGTTTCGACTTCGCAGGTGCTGCGCTCGACACGAACCGTCAGCGGTTTCGCATCAGCCCGCCGGCACCGGATGTGCGGTCGGTTTTTTTATACAGGCGGTCGGTCTTTTTTGTAGGCGTATCCAACTTCAGGGGGCATCATGAGGATTAGCAGTCTCGTTCCGTCCATCGTACTGGCACTCTCCCTCGCCGTGATCCCGGCCTTGTCGGCGGCTATTGAAATCGGGGACAAAGCACCTGATTTCGACCTCGCCAGCACCCAGTCGGGCAAGTTCAAGCTGAGCAACATGGCGGGCAAGAAAAACGTCGTCGTTCAGTTCTACGTGCTCGATTTCACACCCACTTGAATACAAGAGCTGTCGTCCAGTAGGGACGACTATTCGAAGTTCTCGGCAGTCGATACCGAGATCGTGGGCATCAGCATGAACGTGGCTTTCTCGCAAAAAGCGTTCGCCGATTTCCTCAAGCTCAATTTTCCGCTGCTGAGCGATTACCCTGCGGGCAATGCAGCGCAGGCTTACGGGGTCTACAACGCCGATCGCAAGCTCGCGGTGCGCTCCTATTTCATCGTGGACAAGCGCGGCGTGGTTCGCTACAAGCGGGTGCTCAAGGCGGGCGAACCGCTGATTTCCAACGAAGAGCTGCTGAAGGAATCCGAGAAGGTCAACAAGACCTGATCGGTTGTGCTGCCTTACGCTGGAGACGCCCGCCCCGCCCGTGGGGCGGGCGCCGCGATGCCGGCCGACGGCTCAAGCCAGGATGACTCACCGCTGTAAACCGAGACTCAGATGCTGTTCAGTAGCCCCTTCAGTAGCCCCTCGTCCCTCGCACGGCCTGCCCTGCTCGCCGCCCTGTTCATCATCAGCGGCGCGCTCCACGCGCAGGCGCGCACTCCGCAGATCGACTACAGCGGCATCCGCGGGCTCGAAGAGATCAAAGACCATCCCGCAGCGCCCGACTTCACGCTGCTGGCACCCGACGGCAAAAAGGTCTCGCTGAAGGATTATCGCGGGAAGGTGGTGCTGCTGAACTTCTGGGCGACGTGGTGCGCGTCGTGCCGCGCCGAAATGCCCGACATGGAAAAGCTCTATCGCGAATTCAGGAGCAAAGGATTCGAGATCGTCGCGGTCAACGTCAAAGACAAGCGCGCCGACGCGATGAAGTTCGTCGGCGACATGAAGCTCACGTATCCGATCATGCTCGATCCGCAAGGCGAAGTGGGCCTGCTGTACGGCGCATGGGGCATGCCGGCCACGTATCTCATCGACCGCAAAGGCGTCGTTCAGGCGCGCCTGTGGGGACCGGCCCAATGGTACAGCCCGGCCGCACGCAATCTCGTCAGGACGCTGGTCGAGCAGAAGGGGTGATGCGGCGCGTTTGCCACGCCCCGACGGCGTCGAGGCCGCTGGTGTTGCGTCCTTGAAATAACGGGTGCTTTCTTGTTCGCTTTCCACCCCGAACCGCCAACGACACTGAGGAAGTCAAAAGCCTGGACACGGAGGCCACCGGAGGACACGAAGGATCGAAAAGAAAAGCGGCGTCTACGAGAGGGGCGCGGTCTGCTACCCTCAGCATAAGATGTGCTTTGTACTAAATTCCTCCGTGTCCTTTGTGTCCTCCGTGTTAAAGCTTTTCGCCTCTTCGAGTACGCGGCGCCATGCAGCCGGCTTTGGTGCCCCGAAAATAGTACAAGTCATTTCGCGGCCATAACGCTAGGTGGAGCGTAACGTTAGAACCCGTAGCAACTTACCGGTAAGCGACGGGCCTGCTCCCGAGCGGGCGGCCGTTGCGAACGTTACTCTCGAAATCACTGATACAGGCCGCTACCCCCTGCGTATCCGCCGGTGCCGGCGTCCCACCGTGACGACCGCGCCGTCGCTCGCGACGACGGCGTAGGCGTTCAGCTGCTTCTCCATGACGCGCAGCTGTTCGGGGCCGGAGGCTTTGAGCAGCCGCGATTTCGCTTTCTTGTCGAAATACACGACCGTCGCGCCGTGGTGATCGTGCGTCTTCGCGCCGTAGTCGAGGAGCCAATCCAGCGTGGCCATCTGTACGCCCCGCTGCTGCATTCTCGCCTCGGCATGCTGCGTCAGCTCCGGCATGGCGATACTCCGTCTGATACTTCGTCTAACTGTGACGTCATCCTAATCACCTGCCAAGCCGAATAGCAGGCATAGTTACCCGTTCAGGCTGCGGCAGCCATCCGCGTTCCCGTGCGGCTGCGGCATCGCTGGAAACCCATGCGCCCGTGGGCGATCACGCGCGCGTCGATCAACGCGAGGCGGAAAGGCGCGGTCGTGCGATGGCACGCCCAGGCGAAATCCTCGAGTGTGGATTCGCGCGCGATGCGTGCGGCGACCGATTTCGGCGTGGCCCGGGTCGGTCCGCTGCACAGCTCGAAGCTCTCCTTCAGCTCGGGACGCCCCCAGCGGTCGAAGAGAATCGCGCCGCCGTCCATGCGCGCCGTGCCGATTTCGTCAGTGATGAGCACCCCGCTGGCGGTGTAGAGCGGCCGATAGGCCGCTGCCGCATCGTCGGTGGGAAGCAGCATGAAGCCGTGGCTGCCGGCCAGCGGGCGTCGCACGTGCGCCTGAAGCAGCTCGACCGACCGCAGCATCCATTCGTGGGCGATTTCGGCATTGCGCGCCGTGCCCAGGCCGCTGGAGCACATCGCGGCAAGGACTTCGCACGCATACGCGTTGCCTTTACCCGCTGCATAGACCAGGCGTTCCTTGAGCGCGCGCAAATCTGCTGCGGCGCGGGCGCTGCCGCGGCCTGCGCGCAGCAGGCGCCAGCGCGCTTCTTCCACGAGCCTCTCGGCGCCGGCGACGGTAACCGGTAAATCGATGGCGCCGCCCGGGTTGGGCATGCCCGCGAGCCAGCCCCGTGCGCCCAGCCCTGCGTGGAGTGCGTTTTCGACGATTTGCATCGCATCACCTCTTTTCACCCTGGCAACGTTGCCATGGAGACAAGTATGCGCAGGGGGGTGGCTCAGGGCGTGAGCCTGGGCGCGGGCAGCGCCGACTTGTCGTCATCCGGGTGAAAAAACAGGATGCAACCTGATGTTTGCGCGGGTCGAGCGCCTTGAGGTCTGCGCGAGGCGCGCAGGCGTCTACTCGCCGCCGGTGTAGTGCGCGGCCGCTTCGATCAGGGCTGCCCTGACCTTGCGCCTGAGCGCATCCGGCGCGAGGACCTCCACGTCGGGTCCGAACTTAAGGATGTCGCGCAGGAGCTCGCGGTCATCGCTGTAGGGAACCTCGAGGATGTAGCTGCCATCGGGCTCGAGGCTCGATTTCTGGCGTGGATGCCAGGTCTCGGCGGCCACCCAGCGCGCCGCGACCGGCGAGAAGCGCAGCCTCGCCCACGCGACCTCGCGTCCTGAAAAAATGCCATAGCTGTCGCCGAGCGCTGCGTCGAGGTCTACGGCCGGCACGTCGATCGCGTTATCCGGGCGCATTTCAGCGTCGCGCACGCAGTCCATCGAGAAGCTGCGCAATCCGTCACGCATGTGGCACCACGCGTCGAGATACCAGTTGTCACGGTAGTGCACGAGACGCTGCGGCGAGACGACACGCTCGGTGTCCTCGTCGTTAACGCGGCCGCGATAGCGCACGAACAGCCGTTTGCGGTTGAGCAGCGCATTCGCGGCCATCTCGAAACCGCCCGCACGCAGTCTCCGGTTTCCCATCGTGAGCACCTTTACCCGCTGGCGGACCTCTTCGGCGGAATGGTCGCTGCTTTCCAGGAGTGCGGTGAGCCGCGCTTTCAGCGGCTCCAGACGCTTCGCCAGCACGCCCGGATCGATGTTCTCCAGCAGCTGCTCCATCATGAGGAGCGCATGGATTTCGCTCGCGTTGAACCACAGGCCCGGTAATTCGTAGGTCGGCGCGTCTTTCGGCGGTGTGGTGAAAGCATAACCATTGCTTACACGGTCCCACACGATCGGCGCGTGCAGGCGGCTCCTCATGTACTCGATGTCGCGCTTGAAGGTGGCCAGCGAGATGTCGAGCTCACGCAGAAAGCGGTCGACCGGGACGTGCCGATTCTGCCTGAGCAGCCGGTCTATCTTGTAGAAGCGTTCGGTTCGGTCCATGAATGAAAAAAGGCAGGGCGTTCGGCCCTGCCTTTCTTCATTGTAGAGGATGAAGCTTAAGACTTGCGGGCTTTCCTGGCGTGGCGCTTGGCTTTCTTGCCCTGCTTGACGTGGTGGACAGTCCCCTTCGCCTGATGCATTTTCTGCGCTTTGTGCGTGACGGTATGCTTCACACCGGGTTGCGCCTGCGGCTGTGTAGCGGTGTTCGCCGCAAAAGCCGAGACCGAGCCGAGAGCGAAAGCGGATGCGACTACCACTGCGAGCAGCTTGTTCATGAACGCTCCTGATGAGGTTGTTGTCCTCCGAAAGCCGGAGGCACGCGTTCATTAACGGGCCGGGATCGCGCGTCGTTGACGATACGCGCAACGCAATTTCGCCGGACCCATCCCGGCGGTGCAAAATGTCACACTCAACAGCGGATCGGCGTGCGAACATCGCTGCGGACTGGAACATGCCCGATAACCTCAAGGAGATCCACATGAAAATGATTGCGGCCATTCTGGGTGCGGCAGGCGCCACACTGCTGGCGTCCGGCGCACTGGCGGCCGATAGCGGAGACCGCACGAGCATGCCCAGCGCGTGCTCGGACCGGGGTGTCAATTGCGTGATCCAGGACGGCCCGCCGCGTCGGCGCGGGGGCGAGGCTGCGACCAGCACGCAACCGCCCGCGGGTTCGAGCAGCACCGACAATCGCGGCGGCGCCGCAGGTTCCAAAGAAAATACGAAACCGGGAGACAGTACCGGGTCGTCGCGTTAGCGTCGTGATTCTGAACTTCGCACCATATTTCGCCGTCCGTTGGTGCTGAGGAAAGCGCCGCCTGCACCATACAAGCGTAACGCTGTGAAGTCGAAGCATGAAGGGCGTTGTTTGTCGTTCATCCTTCGACTTCGGCACCGGTTGCCTACGCTCTCAAGAAACAGCCTATAGACTGTCGCCGAATCAAAGCGATAGCGGTGCGTGTGCTATGCGCCAACGGCGGTGATCGGCTGCAGATTGAAGCCCAGCGAGGCGGCTTT
>JBKJKJ010000408.1:0-4025 GCA_046597455.1 Burkholderiales bacterium | reverse complement strand
CCCCCTTCCTACGGTTCTCGCGGCGCGAGTTTATTGGTAGATGTCCGAAGGATGGAAGGTTACGGAGGCCCTACGGGCCTACCCTCGGCGGTGAACGAACAGGAGGCACCGAAGGTTCCCCCCGTTACCCCCTTCCTACGGTTCGTAATCTGGCAGATGCCTCGGCTCACCGTGGGACCTCCGCTCCGACGGTGAGCCGCCTCATCTGCCGCCGATATCCGTGGTAATCATTGATCGCGTTGTGCAGGACGGTGCGGTTGTCCCAGACCGTGAGCTGGCCCGGTTCCCAGCGCACACGGCAAGTGAATTCCGGCTGCACGCATTGATCGGTGAAGAACTCGATGAGCGGCTTGCTCTCTTCGTCCGTGAAGCCGTCGAAGCGAATCGTGTGCAGCGTGCTCAGGTAAAGCGCCTTGTGTCCGGTCTCGGGATGAGTGCGCACGATGGGATGACGCGATTCGAAGTCGGTCGCCTTGTCCAGATTCTGAGTGGTCAGGCCGCCGATTCGCGAGAGATGGGCAACCCGATCTCCGCTTTTCCGGTTCTTGAGCCCACCGCTCGACACCCCGATGAGTCCGTCGATCATTTTCTTCATACCGTCGGACAGCCGGTCATACGCTGCGGCGGTATTCGCGTAGAGGGTATCGCCGCCCCGGGGCGGCGTCTCCACCGCGTACAGCATCGTCGCGCGCGGCGGCTTCTCGAGATACATCGTGTCGGTGTGCCAGTCGGCCCCGAAGTTTTCGCGCTCGTGCTTTTCCTTGATCACTTCAGTGATGTAAGGATAGCCTTCCATGCCTTTGGCGAACGGGTAGTAGCACGGCTCGCCGAACTTGCCGCCGACGCGCATCATGTCGTCGAGCGACAGGTCCTGCCCGCGGATCGCGATCACGTGGAATTCGAGAAAAGCCTGGCGCAGCTCCATCCACATCGGGCTGTCGTCGCGGTCCTTCAGGTTGACGCCATAGATTTCGGCGCCCAGCGCCCCTGCAATCGGGCGCACGTCCATCGTCTGATAAGTCACGGTTCTCCTCCGCCTGACAGGTTGCCTCGCCAGTATAAACGAGGTGACGGCCGCGAAATTGCAACGGACTCGCGCCGTTCAGGTATCGTGGTGCAGTGCGTAGCGCGAGGCTGTTTCCCCCGCCCGCATCGCGCAGACGGACTTGGCGTGTGCTTACTCATGGAGGGATGCGTTGGAGAACGACGTTGAAATCGTGTCGAAAACGGAAGCAGTGAAACCCGTTCCGGTCATCGTCGCGGGCGGGCGGCACGACCTCACGCGCACGATATTCGCGGTGCTGTCCATGGCCGCACTCATCGCCGCGTGCTTCTGGATCCTTCGCCCGTTCATTCCGGCACTGATCTGGGCGGCGATGGTCGTGGTCGCGACGTGGCCGCTCATGCTGCGCACGCAGGAGAAAATGTGGAATCGCCGATGGCTGGCGGTCACCCTGATGACCACCGCCATGCTTCTGGCTTTCGTCGTTCCGTTCACGCTCGCGATCACGACACTCGTGGCCAACGCCGATCAGATCGGAAGCTGGGTGCGCGCGATCAGCAAGGCTCAGCTTCCCGCACTCCCGGTCTGGGTGCAGAGCCTGCCGCTTGCGGGTCCCAAACTGGCCGAAGCGTGGAACGAGCTCGCAACCTACGGTCCGGAAGAGCTCACTGCGAGGCTCGAACCTTACACGCGAAGCATGATGGGGTGGCTCGTGCGCGAAGCGGGCGGTTTCGGCATTCTCGCGCTGCAGCTCCTGATGACGCTGGTGCTCGCTGCGCTGCTGTACGCGAAAGGCGAGAGCGCTGCTGCGGGCGTGCGCCACTTCTTCCGCCGGCTGAGCGGCACGCGCGGCGAGGAAGTGGTCGAGCTCGCCGGGCAGGCAATTCGTGGCGTTGCGCTCGGGGTCGTCGTGACCGCGCTCGTGCAAAGCCTGCTCGGTGGTATCGGCCTTGCGGTCTCGGGCGTGCCTTTCGCGGGTCTGCTCACCGCCGTCATGTTCGTGCTCGCCGTCGCGCAGATCGGCGCGGCGCCCGTGCTTTTCGCCGCCGCGGCGTGGATGTACTGGCAGGATCAGACCGGGTGGGCGATCGCGCTGGCCGTATGGGCCATTTTCGTCGGAAGCATGGACAACGTCTTGCGCCCGCTCCTCATACAGCGCGGCGCCAACCTGCCGCTCCTGCTCGTTTTTGCAGGCGTCATCGGCGGTCTCGTCTCGCTCGGCCTCGTCGGTATTTTTGTCGGGCCGCTCGTGCTTGCGGTGTCCTATCGTCTGGTCGAGGCGTGGGTGATCGAGGGCGGGCCGCCGCCCGCTTGAGACGCCGGCAGGCCGGCCCCCGGGGCGGCCAGTGCACGAACGGGAGGAACCTAGGTTCCTCCCGTTACCCTCTTCCTTCGGCTCTCTACCGATCGCTTGGTTAGATGAGGAGAGCTGTGATCAACCTCATCGTCATGCTGGCGTACGCCGGCATCCATGGTTAACGTTCTGACCCCGATGGATTCTGGCCTTCGCCAGAACGACGCTGGCTGGTGTACCCGCGCTTATTGAGAGGTTCCTTCAGGCCCTGCAACCCGAACGAAGGGGGCATACGGGGGATACTTTCCGCGTTCCCCTTTTCGACTACCGGCGCTTCGGCAGACCCAGCAAAGCGGCTGCGTTCAGTCCGATGATCTTGTCTTTTTCGGTGCGCGAGAGCTTCGCCCCGTTCACGAATTCCACCGGCTTGTAATAACCCATGTCGTACGGGTAATCGGTTCCGACGACGACGTGGTCGGCGCCCCACAGGTCCACGAGATGCTCGAGCTGCGTTTCACCGAACACCATGGTGTCGTAGTAGATTTTCTTCATGTAGTACGACGGCGGGCGCTTGATGAAGTCGTGACATTCGGGCCGCACGCGGTATGCGTGGTCCATGCGCGCGGGATAGTGACCCAGGTAGCCGCCGCCGTGCGCCGCGACAATTTTGAGCTTCGGGTAGCGCTCGAGCACGCCGCCGAAAACGATGTGCGACAACGCGAAAGTCGTGTCGAGCGGATTGCCGATGACGTTGGTGAGGAAATGTTCTTTCATGCGGCTCGTATCGGTGTACCCGCTGGGGTGCAGGAAAATCACCGCCCCGAGCGCCTGCGCTTTGGCCCACAGCTTCTCGAAGCGGGGGTCGGACAGCTCGGCTTTTCGGATGTTGGTGCCGATCTCAATGCCGCGAAAGTCGAGCTTCTTCATGCAGTATTCGAGCTCCTTCACGGCGAGCTCGGGCTCCTGCATCGGCAGCGTGGCGAGCGCGACAAAACGCTCGGGGTGAGACGCGACGATCTCTGCGAGGCGCTCGTTGATCCGGCGTGAGGTCTGCCGCCCGAGATCGGGCTCGAGGCGGTAGTAATACTGGCTGGGCGAGGTCGAGAGCGCCTGCACGTCGATCCCCATGCGGTCCATGTCTTTCAGGCGCTGCTCGATCGACGTGAGCTTCTTGTCGAGCTCGTGGCGCAGGGCTTTCTGGCGGTCGGCGGTGCGCTGGCTGCCGTGGCGGACGATCGGATCGGCCTCGGCGGTTTGCGTCTGCTTCGCGATCTCGTCGGCTTCCGGCGTATGCACGTGGCAATGCAGATCGACCGACAGGCTTTTGTTCTTGCGCTTGACGATCTTGCGGGCGGCAGGTCGGCTGGCGGCGCAGCTGCGCGGCCCACAGGTGAATAGCATGGTGATCCTCCCATTGATTGTTGGTATCGGATCGCCGATGTTAGCAACAAACGGGTTGACCTTCCCGGGTGCTCGATCGCGCGGCCGCAGTGCCTCGCTGACAACAGGCTTCGATCGATCCCCTGGCTGCGGGCGCCCCTAATCGCGTTATCCTTCGCTCTGGCGGGTGACGCGCACGCCGGTGGCGCATGATTCCGTAGGCGGCTGCAGAAGGTGGTCGCACCTGCACTTGGTGGAGCGTAACGTTGGAACCGGTGGCAACTTACTGGTGAGCGACGGGCCCGCTCCCGGGCGGGCGGCCGTTGCGAACGTTACTCTCGACATCAC
>JBKJKJ010000296.1:0-8676 GCA_046597455.1 Burkholderiales bacterium | reverse complement strand
CGCGACTTGAGAAAGTCGATCACGCCATCGTAGCGCGGCTTGCCATCGACATAGCGCCGATAGTCGGCGGCAATATCAAAGGGGACGAACGGTTTGCCGGTGTCACTGGAGCGTTCTTTCAGAAATTCGTCCAACAGCTTTTTCCAAGCCGCGGCGTGCACTTTTGCTGTCTTGGTCAAGACACCATCAAGATCGAACAGGACAGCGTCGAAGTCCCGTGGCGAGAGCGTACAAGACGGGGTCGCGGCGCCCGCCGACGGGCTCACAGTTTGACCCGCTTCAACAGTTGCGCGTTGACCGCCACCACCACCGTGCTCGCCGACATGAGCACCGCACCCACGGCAGGGGTGAGCACGATGCCCCATGGCGCGAGTACACCAGCAGCGAGCGGAATCGCGAAGATGTTGTAGCCTGCCGCCCACCAGAGATTTTGGACCATCTTCCGGTACGTGGCCCTGCTCAGGGTAATGATTCGAGGAATGTCTCGGGGGTCGGACCTAACGAGCACGATATGTCCGGCCTCGACGGCGACGTCGGCCCCCGCGCCGATCGCAATCCCGATATCGGCCGTGGCCAGGGCCGGTGCGTCGTTCACGCCGTCGCCGATCATCGCGACTTTCTTCCCTTGGGCCTGAAGCTCGCGGACCTTGTTGGCCTTGTCGTCGGGCAACACTTCAGCGAACACAGTATCGATTCCGAGCTCCTTCGCGACGGCATCGGCCACGGCCTGCGCGTCGCCCGTCAGCATGGCGACCTGGATCCCTCGCTCATGCAGCGCCGCGATAGCTTCGCGGCTTTCCTCACGAATCGCGTCCGCCACGGCGTAAACGGCCAGGGCACGGCCTTCGCGAACGAGATAGATGGCCGCCTGCCCTCGGCTGGCTGCAGCCTCGGCCGCGTTCTGAAGCGCCGGTGGCACCTGGACCTTCTCCGCCTTGAGAAGCGCCGGGCCGCCCATGTGGTACTCGGTGCCTCCGATCACGGCCGCCACGCCCTTGCCGGTGAGGGCACGGAAGCCCTGGGCGGCAGGAACCTCGATGCCTTTGTCCTGCGCGGTCTTCACGATGCCCCGAGCGATCGGGTGCTCGGACTCCGATTCGATGCCGGACGCGATGCGAAGCGCTTCGTCCTCCGCCAGTCCTTCCGCAACGGACATGGCCACGACCCGGAACTCGCCGAGCGTCAACGTTCCTGTCTTGTCGAAAATCACAGTGTCGAGGTTGCGGGCCTCTTCGAGCCCACGCCGGTCCCGGACCAAAAGACCGTTTCGGGCCCCCAGCGTCGTGGAGATGGCCACCACCAACGGCACGGCCAGCCCGAGCGCGTGCGGGCAGGCGATCACCAGCACCGTCACCATCCGCACCACCGAGAAGTCGATCGCTGCCCCCAACAACTGCCACACCCCTAGAGTGATGGCGGCGGCGCCGATCGCCACGACGGTCAGAAGCCGGGCCGCGCGGTCCGCCAGGTGCTGCGCTCTGGATTTGGATTTCTGCGCATCGGCCACGAGCCGCATGATGCCGGAGAGCTTGGTCTTCTCCCCCGTCCCGGTGACCTCGACGCGCAGGGATCCTTCTCCGTTGATGGTGGCGGCGATCACCTCGTCGCCTTCCCGCTTCTTCACCGGCCTGGACTCTCCGGTGATCATCGCCTCGTTGATGGCGCTCTCGCCCTTGCGGACCACGCCGTCCGCGGGAACGCTCTCGCCCGGACGCACCAACAGGAGGTCACCGTTCTGCAACGCGCTGACGGCAACCTTCTCCTCGCCCCCATCGGTGATCCGCGTCGCGGTATCCGGAAGGAGCTTTGCCAGTTCCTTCAATGCCCCCTGAGCCTGATTGATGGACCGCATCTCGATCCAGTGGCCAAGGAGCATGATCGCGACCAGCGTGGCCAATTCCCACCACAGCGCATTCGCCTCGATCAGCCCGAACTGAACCACCCAGGAGAACAGGAAGGCGACCGTGATGGCGAGCGAGATGAGGGTCATCATCCCGGGCAGTCGGTCCTTCAGTTCCCGCCACGCTCCCTGCAGGAAGACGAGACCGCCGTAGACGAAGACGACCGTGGCGAGCACGGGCCCGATCCATTCCGATCCGGGGAACTCCGGGGCCCGGTAGCCGAGGAGTTCCTGGATATGGGCCGACCAGAAGACCACCGGAACGGTGAGAGCCAGCGAGAGCCAGAACCGGTCCCGGAACATCGCTGGAGAGTGGCCCTCGTGCTTGTCATGGATGTCGTGGCCTGTATGGCTGGAGGGCGCTCCAGGCTTGTGGGGCTGCGCGCCCGACGCTGATTCTGGCGCGGTTGACGTGCGCGCGGGTGCGGTGGCCGGCGCGTCCGGGGAAGGATCCGGTGTCGACGGCGGCGCCTCGTATTGTCGTTCGTGTCCCGAAGGTGCGGTGGGCGTGACGGAAGCGGCGTCCGGTGCCGACTTCGGCGCAGTGGGCGAGGAGCTTGCCGGTGGCTCGCCCGGCGCTGAGTGGCCTTCGTGACCGTCGCCGGCCGAAGCGGCGGCGGGCGCAGCGGACGCATACCCGCGTTGGCGCACGGCCGACTTGATATCGGCGACCTCGAGTCGGGTTTCGTCGTAGCGGACGGTGGCGCTTCCCGCAGCGAAATTCACGGTGACGCTTTCGACGCCCGGCACCTCGCCAATCCGCTTTTCCACTTCGTCCACGCTCAATACCGACAGCATGGCGTGCACTTCGATAACGCTCGTCTTCATCGTGTGTCCTTAGTCGGCTTCATCTTCGATATGTCTTGTTACACGTTCACGTCGATGCGGTTCGACTGAGTTCGGCGAGCACGTTTACACGCATTAAACCGGCCGGGTATCATCGCCGATCACGATCGTCGTATCGGACAGGAACTTGTATGGCGGTACCACGAGATTCACCGGCGCCGGCTTGTTCTTGTATACGCGTCCCGCGAGATCGAAGAGCGAGCCGTGGCATGGGCAATAGAATCCCCCGTGCCAGTTGGATGCGAAAGGCTCGGGCACCGCTTCGAAGCGGTCCACGGGCACGCAGCCGAGGTGGGTGCAGATCCCGACGAGCACGAGATAATCCGGCTTGATCGACCGCACCTCATTTTTGGCGTAAGGAGGTTGCTCGCTGCGGCGGCTGTCCGGGTCCACTACGCGCTCGTCGTCCTCGCGCACTGTTTGGAGCATCTCTTTGGTACGGCGGAGGATCCACACCGGCTTGCCGCGCCACTCCACGGTGATTTTCTGCCCCGGCTCGAGCTTGCCGATGTCCACTTCCACCGGGGCACCCGCCGCTTTCGCCCGCTCCGAAGGCATCATGCTCGCGACGAAGGGGACCGCCGCCGCGCCGGCAGCCACCCCGGTGGCAATGCTGGTGGTCGTGACGAGAAACCGCCGCTTGCGCAAGTCCGGTTTGGGGTTATCCATCCAGTTTCCTCCGTATGCTCTCTCGCTACGCCGCGCACCGACTGCCCGGTCGCGTATTGTCGAAGTCGACGCCCTCGGAACCACCCAACCTGATCGGCCCTCGGCCCGGGCTGGGCATCGTGAAATCGCGGATTTCGACGACTTTTCCTGCGCGCGGCAGCGCCTTGAATGCCGCTATGCCGTTTTCTCGCCCTGCGCAGGCGCCGAACCGAACCTTGGAACGAAGCGCGGCGTGCGTGCGGCATAGCGGGTGTATTCGTCGGCGAACTGCGTCACCATCTCGCGCTCTTCGACGGTAGCCAGGCGCGCATACATCAACACGAGTATCGGGAACATGACGACTGTCAGGATCGTCGGCCACTGGAACAGGAAGCCGAGCAGAATCGCGACGAAACCCACGTACTGCGGGTGCCGGATACGGGCATAGAGGCCGCCCGTGGCAAGGCGGTGGCTCTTCTGCGCTTGATACAGCACGGTCCACGCCTTTGCCAGCAGCACGAATCCGCCGAAGATCAGCACGCTGCTGATGATGTGGAAGGGCCCGAAATGCGGATTGGAACCCCAGCCGAACATGACCTCGAGCAGATGGCCTGCATCATGGCTCATAAAGTCGACGCCCGGGAAACGGTTGCCGAGCCATCCGGACAGCAGATAGACGGTGAGCGGAAAGCCGTACATCTCGGTAAACAGCGCAACAATGAATGCTGAAAACGCCCCGAACGAGCGCCAGTCCCGCTTGCTCTGCGGCTTGGCAAAGCTGAACGCGAAGATGATGAATACCAGCGAATTGATGATGACCAGCGACCACAGGCCATATGCCGACATGGCGTCGTTCATTTGGTGTCTCCTTTTTCCAGCGGACCGTGCTTGTGTGCGCTGCCGGAGCCGTGGTCACCATGCCCGCCATGCATGAAGAGATGCATGAGCGGGCAGGCGAGCAACAGCAAGAACGGCAGGTAGTAGAGCAATTGCGATAGGTGCCCCCGGTGCTCGGTGATGAGGAAAAACCACAGGTGCGCCCGGTGCTCGGCGATGAGGAAAAACGCCGCAATGGCGAGGAACGCGAGCAGGACCCACTTCGCCCTGAAGATCTTTCCGTCGCCCGTTTCAGGCTGTTGATGCTGGCTGTGATCCATTCTGATTCTCCGTTTAGTGCATCACTTCAACGGCCAGCGGAATGATCGCGGAATCGTTTCGCCTGCACGTTGGATCCGCAGCTCGACACTCGCGGGGCGCGGGACTATCGGTTTGAAGCGCAGCACGCCCTCGCGATGGTGCGCACCGGGCCCGGCGCCCTCCCATGCGACCGGGAGGTATGAGTCGGCGGAAGGGCCGAGCAGCACTGCCGTCTTCATCAGGTCGTCGTTCAGATCCTGGCTATGTGTGTCGAGCACGAACTTGAAGTCCCAGGTCTTCGCACCCGCGGAGAGATCCACGGGAGTAGCGTCGACCGTGACCCCGCTCTGGCTGTTCTTTTGCGTGCCCCACTCGGCTGCCGCGGCGGGTGCCAGCGACACAGCCGTAATTACGCATGCGATGAAAAACGGTTTGAATCTGTGCATCATCTCGGTCCTTTCGTTTGGGTTGCAGGGGGGCGGCACGCCGGCAGCGCACACGCGAGCGCGGCTCGCGCGGGACGACACGGACGTTTGAACTTCGACGGGGCCCGCACAGGCAGCGCGTGCGGTTCGATCAGATCAGCAGATGCGCGTTTCATACCCATACGACAGGGCGGGGGCGGCGTCTGACTCTTGCGCGGCTCGCAGATAGATAAGAAGCGGCTATGGCAAGGGTCATGGAGCGAGGTTAGGGCGCATCAGGGCGGCTAAAGTTGATCTGGATCAATCTTCCGATCTGCGGCAGTCTTACAGTGACGACGCGGGCATGAGAATTCCTGTCACACTGAACCCCGGCCACCTTGTCGCAGCACATTGAAAGATGGATGAAGGACGAGGCGTCCTCTGTACGCTGGCGCACGGTGAAGTCGAGGCGAGGCCGATTCAATAGGGGCTATGGGTTCCCTCGACCGGGGTATCGGACATTTCCTGCGCTCTCCTCACCGGCGCCCACGCGATCGCCGGAGCGGCACGAGCATCGCTCTCGGCAAGCCGCTCTTCGTGCTGCTTCGCGCGAGTCACCTACCGAATCGAGAAGGATTTTCCAATGAAAATGATGAAGGCTGCTGTATTCGAGAAAGCAGGACGGATTGTTTTACAGGAACGGCCTCGACCGCAAATCGGCCCCACCGATGCACTCATGCGGGTCACCACGACCACGATATGCGGCACCGATGTGCACATTCTGAAAGGAGAATATCCGGTAGCGCTGGGACGCATAGTCGGCCATGAGCCGGTCGGCGTCATTGAAGAGCTCGGCTCCGCCGTTGCCGGCTACAAACCTGGCCAACGGGTCATCGCGGGTGCGATCACCCCTTGCGGGCAATGCAGTTCCTGCCTCGAGGGACATCACTCTCAATGCGGAGGGAAAGCGATGGGGGGATGGCGCTTCGGCAACACGATCGACGGTTGCCAGGCCGAGTACGTGCTCGTGCCCAATGCCACCGCGAACCTCGCGCCGATTCCGGACGGGTTGAGCGACGAACAGGTGCTCATGTGTCCCGACATCATGAGCACGGGCTTCAGCGGCGCCGAACGCGCTGACATCCGGATTGGCGACACGGTCGCGATCTTTGCGCAAGGTCCGATCGGGCTGTGTGCGACGGCGGGTGCAAAGCTCCGAGGTGCGACGACGATCATTGCCGTCGACAGCGTCGCCGAAAGGCTCGCGATGGCGCAGCGCATGGGCGCCGACGTGATCATCGATTATAAAAAGACCGATCCGATCGCCGAGATCCTGCGCCTCACCGGAGGACGCGGCGTCGATGTCGCGATCGAGGCGCTCGGCACGCAGCAAACCTTCGAGAGCTGTCTGCGCGTGCTCAAGCCGGGTGGCGTTCTGTCGAGCCTCGGCGTCTATTCAGGAAAACTGACATTGCCGCTCGATGCGTTTGCGGCCGGGCTCGGAGATTACAGGATCGTTACTACGCTTTGTCCTGGTGGCAAGGAGCGCATGCGCCGGCTGATGACGGTCATCGGCTCCGACCGGGTCGATCTCGGCGGCCTCGTGACGCATCGCTACAAGCTCGATCAGATCGAGGAGGCATACGCGCTCTTTGCAAATCAGCGCGACGGCGTGTTGAAGATCGCGATCACGCCGTAACGCCCATCGACGACGCACCGGCGAGCCTTGCGTCGATCTCGGTCTTCAAGAGATAAGGAGGACATGTCTGCGTACCCATTACTGATCATTCAATAAAAAATGACTTCAGAGAGGCTTGACGACCCGTCGATCAAAGACGCCGCTGAGGTAGCGCGCGCCTTGGGCACGGACCTCGAGCGCGGGCTCACCTTGGAGGAAGCCTCGCGCCGTCTCGCGGCAGAAGGTCCCAACGAGCTGCGTTCAGCGCCGCCAGTCCCTGCCTGGCGGCGGATTTTCGCGCAGTTCCAGGATCCGCTGGTCTACCTCTTGCTGGGAGCGGTCGCCGTCTCTCTACTTGCCTGGGCGATCGAGGGCCGGGCGGGCTGGCCCGTGGATGCGATCGTTATCGCGCTGATCGTCGTGCTGAACGCGGTCCTGGGCTATGTGCAGGGGGCCAAGGCTTCGAGCGCCGTGGCGGCACTGGCGCGGATGACGGCGGTGACTTCCGCTGTCATGCGCGATGGGAACGTGGAGCGGGTGCCCAGCGCCGAACTGGTGCGCGGCGACGTGCTCGTGCTCGGCGAGGGGGACGCCGTGGGTGCGGACGGGCGGCTCACGCAGGCAGCGTCATTGCGCGTGCAGGAAGCCTCCCTGACCGGAGAGAGTGAAGCCGTAGTGAAGGATCCCGCGACACTGCCTGGACTGGCAGCGCTGGGCGATCGCCTCAACATGGTCTTCAAGGGCACTGCCGTGGCGCAGGGCACCGGGCGTGCCGTGGTCACCGGGACCGGCGTGAACACCCAGATGGGCTCCATCGCCGAGATGCTGGAGGCGACCGAGGCGGCGCCGACCCCGCTGCAAATCGAGGTGGGGCGGATTGGACGCATGCTGGGGATCGCGGTAGTCGTCATCGCTGTAGTGGTGATGGCGACCTTGCTGCTGATCTCCGACATCCGCACTGCCGCCGATGTCATCACCATCCTGCTGCTCGGCGTGTCGCTGGCGGTGGCGGCCGTGCCCGAAGGGCTCCCGGCGATCCTGTCAGTGATGCTCGCCATGGGGGTGCAGCGGATGGCGAAGCGCAACGCCATCGTCACGAAACTTTCCTCGGTGGAGACGCTGGGGTCCGCCTCCGTCATCTGCTCGGACAAGACCGGCACGCTGACGCGCTCCGAGATGACCATCGAGCGGGTGATGACCGCGTCGGGCGACACCCGCATCACGGGCGTGGGCTACGCGCCTGTAGGCCGGGTCGAGCATGAGGGGCGCGCGCTGGAAGCCGGGCCATTGCGGGCCGAGGACATCGTGGTGCTCGGCGGTGGGAGCCTGGCCGGTAACGCCGACTTGCGCGAGACCGCCAGCGGGGTTTGGGCGATTCACGGCGATCCCACTGAAGCCGCGTTCCTGGTGGCCGAGCGCAAGCTAGGCCCGGCCGAGATGCGCGAACGGCGCGAGCGGCGCTTCGATCGCATTCGCGAAATCCCGTTTACGTCCGAGCGCAAGATGATGTCGACGATCGAGATCGACCACGAGCATGGCGACGAGCTCGTGCTGATCAGCAAGGGCGCACCGGATGTACTCCTCGGACACTGCAACCGGGTCCGCGTAGGGATGGCCGTGGTCGAGCTCGATGACGCAGGGCGTGAGCGGATCCTGGCGGACGTGCACGCGCTGTCAGACGCGGCGCTGCGTACGCTCGCTGTGAGCTATCGTCCCCTCGATCCAGGCGAGGCCACGGCCGCCGACGAGTCCCTCGAGCGCGACCTGATCTTCGTTGGCACCGTCGGCATCATCGACCCGCCGCGCGCGGAGGCGGCGGTGGCGATCCGCGAGGCGCACCGCGCCGGCATCCGCGTGGTGATGATTACCGGTGACCATCCGCGCACGGCGGCACGCATCGCAGCCGATCTCGGAATCGCGGAAGCTCGCGCACCGACGCTCTCCGGCGTCGAGATCGACGCGCTGGACGAGGCGGCCTTCAGGCAAGCCGTGCGTACGACCTCGGCCTGCAGCGCGTCGACGATCCGCAGCTTATGCGCGGGCGAAACGCGCGCGTAGACCGA
>JBKJKJ010000137.1:0-2663 GCA_046597455.1 Burkholderiales bacterium | reverse complement strand
GCAATTGTTCTGCGAGGCGCGCGACCACGGCTTGCCGCTCC
Organism: Burkholderiales bacterium; assembly: GCA_046597455.1. GTDB lineage: Bacteria > Pseudomonadota > Gammaproteobacteria > Burkholderiales > SG8-41 > JAQGMV01. Next base: position 2,622 of record JBKJKJ010000137.1, on the reverse strand, counting down.
GTTTCGCTCGCCTCGGTTACGATCGCGAGCGTCGACCAGCCCAGGCTTTCGATTCCCAGAAAGCCGGAACGCAGCGCCACGCGCTGCTTCGGGGCGAGCGTTGCCGGATCCTGGTTCCAGAACACGAACGCGCCGGAAACAGCCCATTCGCCGGGTTCGGCGGCACGCTCGAACACGAAGGTATCGGACGGATCGAGCCTGATGGTTCGCGGCAGCTTCAGCATGGCAGCCTCATCCGAATTTCGGACCGCGCGATTGCGGATCGTACCATTCCGCTTTCACCAGCGCATCCACGAGACTGGTCCGATCGGGCGGCCCGCTGCCGGCCGGCAGCTTGACCAGGAGATCGCCATTGGTGTCGATCGCCCTGATCTCGCCGGCTTTGCGCCTCGGAAGCCGAGCCAGATAATCCTTCGCGATAGCGTCAAAACCGCGCTCGTTCCAGCGGTCGAACGCGGTCATCAGATGGCGCGCGAAACTGCCGATGATCGCGTCGGTGTCCACCATCTCAAAACCTGCGCCGAGCATCGAGACGCCGGCTGCAGCCTGCACTTCGTCGAGATGAATCATGTCGGCGGCGCGCAGGATCACACCGAACACCAGCCATGCCGGCACGTCGGTCTCCGCGCAATCGACAGGCCAGCCGAGCCGTGCGCCGCCCAGCAATCCCGCATCGAACCTGATCGCATCGGGCCAGTCGAAGGCGACGTCCCGCTCCGGCGGGCAATGCGCGGCGATCGCGTCCGCCACGGCGTTCATGCCGGCAAAGAACGCCCGGCGCGCCGATGTCAGGGGTTCGTCGGGCTCGAGCACCACGGCGAATTCGATCAGATCGTAGCGGCCTACCCAGATCAGCGTCCCGGCGCCCGATTGGGCCGCGATTTCGCATCCATGGGCAAACGCATCACCGAGTTCGCGCAGCGCGACCAAAGTATAACCGGGGGGCAGATCGGGTGCCTGATCCACTTCCCCGAGACGCGACATCATCGAAAGGCTCATCCTTGGTTGGTTTGCTCAATTGCTTTGCAAGCCGCCGGTGTATGCTATCCCTCCCGGTCTCGCAACGCGAGCGGATCCCGGCCTTGCGAAAGTGTGATCGAACAGGTACCGCGGAACGAGGGAACGAACCGCCGCCTCTGCGCCGGTTGGGGATGTCTGGTGATGGCTACGGTGGCGTCTCATCTTCTGATATGTAGTTGCGAGAAGAGCATGCCGCTTGACGCGACGGCGATCGGTCGCGGCTGCGCCGGAACAATCACGCAAGTTAACCAACTCTGCGGCCTCGAACTCGACCGCTTCAAGCAAGCGCTTGGCGACGGCGCGCCGATCACGGTGGCCTGCACGCAGGAAGCGCCGCTGTTCCGCGAAGTCGCCGAGGATTTCCCGCAAGCCCAACTCACCTTTGCCAACATCCGCGAAACCGGCGGCTGGTCGAATGATGCGGCGGCGTCCGGCCCGAAGGCCGCCGCGCTGATCGCCGCGGCGCAGGAAGACATGCCGCCGATTTCAATGGTGACGCTGGAGAGCACCGGCGTCGCGCTGATCTATGGCCGCGATGAAGTCGCCATCGAGGCGGCGCAGCGTCTCGCCGACCGTCTCGACATCACCGTGCTGCTGTCAAAGCCCGGCGACGTCACACCACGCCGGAGCAATGAGTTTCCAGTACTTAAAGGCACGATCCGCAACGCGCGCGGTCATCTCGGCGCGTTTGAACTCGGGATCGATGACTACGCGCTGCCGCTGCCCTCTTCGCGTGCGAAACTCGTGTTCGGGCCGGCACGCAATGGCGCGACGTCGACCTGCGACCTGATCCTCGATCTCAGCGGCGGCACGCCGTTATTTCCTGCGCACGAACTGCGTCCGGGATATCTGCGCGCCGATCCGCGCGACCGCGCCGCGGTCGAGCGCGCGATTGCGGATGCGGGTCAGCTGGTCGGCACGTTCGACAAGCCGCGCTTCATTCAATTCGAGGAAGCGCTGTGCGCCCATTCGCGTTCGGGCATTACCGGATGCACGCGCTGCCTCGATCTCTGCCCGACCGGCGCGATCACGCCGAACGGAAACTCCGTCGCCCTCGACGCCAATGTGTGCGCCGGTTGCGGCGCATGCGCCTCGGTATGTCCGACCGGGGCTGCGTCCTACGCGCTGCCGAGTGCCGACGCGCTGATGCGGCGATTGCGTACGCTGGTGCAGACCTATCGCAAGGCCGGCGGCAGCAACGCCATCGTGCTGTTTCACGACGGCGAGCATGGCGACGCCTTGATTGACGCCTTGGCGCGGTTCGGCGCCGGACTGCCGGCCCATGTACTGCCGCTGCGCGTCAACGAGGTCACGCAGCTCGGACCGGAGAGCCTTGCTGCCGTCTTTGCCTATGGCGGCAGCGGGGCGGCGATCCTGACGCGCGCCAAACCCAAACACGATATGGCCGGCCTGCGCCGGAGCGCCGAAACATCCGACACCGTGGTTGCCGCGCTCGGTTTCGGCGCCGGCCTCGTGCGCATCATCGAGACTGACGACCCGGACCAACTGCGCGTCATGCTCGATGCGGCGCCAGCGGGTGTCGCAACGCCAAAGCCGGCCGGCTTCGTTCCGCGCGGCGCCAAGCGCAGCGTGCTCGAAACG
>JBKJKJ010000564.1:0-4594 GCA_046597455.1 Burkholderiales bacterium | reverse complement strand
TTGGCGGGGCCTCATACTCCGCCCTCGATCGTCGGTTCCGTCGTCCCGCGCATCTTAACCGGGTGCTTCCGCTGGTTTTCCCCGATTTTCGTTTGATGCCCCGCCAAATCCCCTGCGGGGCGCGTCCATTTTCCTAAGGAATGCCATGCAAAACGGTACCGTGAAGTTCTTCAATGCCACCAAAGGTTTCGGCTTCGTTGCACCCGACGATGGCTCGAAAGACGTCTTCGTTCACATCTCCGCCGTCCAGGGCTCGGGACTCGATACCCTGTCGGAGAACCAGAAAATCTCGTTCGACACCGAGCGCGGTAACGACGGGCGCGTCTCCGCCGTCAATCTGAAGCCCCTGTAGCGCGCCCTGTCGTTGCAGGCGCGGACGGGCCGGCGATCGAATCGCCGGCAGGATCAGATTCGACTAAAGGAAACACCATGGCCGACACGCCGCGCAAGAAACTCGACGCTCTCGACCTGCTCATGCAGGACCACCGGGAAGTCGAGTCGCTCTTCAGGGAATTCGAATACGTGCAGAAGGACCACGCAGCCGCCGCGCTCGTTATCGGCAATGCCTGCGCGGAGCTCGAGATGCACGACAAGCTCGAGAACGAAATCTTCTATCCGGCAATCAGCGAAGCCGCCGGTAACGACGAGATCGAAGACCTGCTGGTCGACGCCGAAGACGCGCACGACACCGTACTCGAGCTGATCGAGGAGCTCGGGCAGATGGAAACGAGTGACGTTGCGAAACGCCATGCGCACTTCCTGGTCATCATCGCCCAGGTCCAGCAGCACATCCTGGATGAAGAAACGATGTTGTTCCCCAAAGTGCGCACAACCGAGCAGCTCGACCTCGAAGCACTGGGCGACGAGATTGCCGAGCGCAGGACCGAGCTGATGAACGAGATGGGTTACGCTGAAGAAGACGGCGCTTTGACCGTCTAGTGGCCTGTATCAGTCACGTCGAGAGTAACGTTCGCAACGGCCGCCCGCTCGGGCGCGGGCCCGTCGCTCACCGGTAAGTTGCTACCGGTTCTAACGTTACGCTCCACTAGACCCCATCGATGACTGCGGCAAACAGCCGCCGCAAATAAAAAAGCCCGCGCATGCGGGCTTTTTTTTCGGATCGACGTCCGGCATGCCGACGACTATCCGACGTGCTTGGCCAGAAACTCCAGCGTGCGGGTGCGCGCGAGCTTGGACGCCTCCGCACTGAACGAGCCGCGCTGATCGCAGTTGAAACCATGGCCCGCGCCCGGGTAGAAATGGTGGACCTGATCCTTGTGCGCGGCAGCGACCTCTTTGGCTTTATCCAGGGGAATCGATGCGTCGGTCTCGCCCCAGTGGAACATCACGGGACATTTCGGCTTCTCGTTGATCGACGCAGGAATGGCCCCGCCGTAATAGGCCACGGCGCATGCCAATCCATTCACATTGGCGGAAGCTTTGAAAGCGAGCGCGCCGCCCCAGCAATATCCGATGATGCCGACCTTGCCCACCGATTCGACGCTCTTCTTCGCGGCTTCAGCGTCCTTGAGCGCGTCTTCCCATTTCATTTTCTGCATGGCGGCGCGCCCGACTTCGATGTCCTCTGGCGTATAGCCGACGTCCAGGCCGGGGTGCACGCGGTCGAAGAATGCCGGTGCAACCACGACGTAGCCGTCAGCCGCATACTCGTCCGCCACCTTGCGGATATGACTGTTGACGCCGAAGATCTCCATGACGAGGATCAGCGCGCCTTTCGGTTTTCCCGAAGGCTCCGCGCGGTAGGCAGAAAATTTGTGGCCGTCAGCGGCCGTGAGCTCGATGGTCTTACCCATGATTAACCTCCTCTGTGGTGGGTGGTGTGAGTGTTCTGGTGTCTGGTGCCTGAACGGGCCAAGTATAGAATACTCGGTCACCCAAATGCAGCACCCACGCACAGCGACGAGGGATGCATCATGAGCCGGACCGGACTGGACACCATGGCGACTTTAACTTCACAGCAGATACTCGATCACGTCGTCAGCGGCAAAAAAGCGTGGACCCGGTCGGACATCCGGCATGACGACTGGTTTTTCACGCTCACGCCCCCGTGCCTCGCTGAATTGCGCGCCCTGCTCCCCGAATTGCGCATCGGGAACGAGCCGCTCGAGCAGCTCGATGCCGCGCGCCATCCGCTCCCCGAATGCCGCGCATTCATGAAGCGCGTGCAATCGGCGCTCGACGACGGGGTGCGCTTTGCAGTCGTCGATCGACTGCCGATGGAAGCGCTCAGCGACGACGAGGCCCGGGCCCTCTACTGGATACTGTCGTCGTTACTGGCGCGCCCGGTTGATCAGAAACTCACCGGCACGATGATCTACAAGGTCCACGACACGGGACGCAAAGCCGCGCCGGGATCGGGTGTGCGTCCGGACCAGACGAACATGGACCAGTTTTTCCATAACGACAATTCGTACAACACGACCCCGCCGGAATACGTCGGACTGCTGTGCGTGCGACCGGCGAAATCGGGTGGCATCAGCCACGTGATCAGCTTCTATACGGTCAACAACGCGCTGCTGCGCGACCACGCGCACGTGATCCCACGCCTGTACCGCCCTTTCTGGTTCGATCGTCAGAAGGAAAATCTGCCGAACGAGCCGGATGTCATGTCCGCGCCCATGTTTTCCTACGACGGTCGGCTGCGCGCCCGGATGGGCCTGTTTCAAATTCAAAGCGGCTACACGCTGAAGAACGAAGTAATGGATGACGAAGCCGTCGAAGCGATCGACGCGCTCCGGCGGGTGTTCGCCGACGCAGCGCTGACTTTCGATTTCGTGATGGAACGCGGGCAGATGCAGTTCGTGAACAACCGCGAGCTCGGCCACCGGCGAACGCAGTTCGAGGATTTCGACGGGACGGATAATAAGCGACTGCTCATGCGGGTCTGGCTGCGCAATGCGGGCAGCACGCGCTATCCGGGCTAATCCCCCGCCTTGATCCTGTTCTCCCGCACGACGCGCGCCCAGCGCTCGACTTCGAACGCGAGAAATTTTCCGAATTCTTCCGGTGACGACGCGACCACGCTCAGCGCCTGCTGATCGAAGTGCTGCTGCATCGCCGGCGCCCTGAGCGCTTTCGCCGTTTCGGCGTGCATGCGCGCGAGGATCGTCGCGGGCGTGTTTGCCGGTGCGAGCAGACCCCACCACGCTTCGGCGTCGAAACCCGGCAGCGCCTGCTCGGCCACGGTGGCCACGTCGGGATATTGCGGGTGCCGCTTCGGCGACGTGATCCCGATCGGCTTCAGCCGCCCGGACTGGAGATGCGGCGCGAAGAGCGCAAGCGAAGCAATCGCTACGGGCACCTGGCCGCCCAGGGCCGCTACGATCAACGGGCCGCCGCCTTTGTACGGCACGTGCGTCATCTGCGTTTTCGTCTGGTTGGTGATCGTGGTGATCGCGAGATGCGCGAGGCTGCCTGAGCCGATCGTGCCATACGTGACGACACCTGGTTGCGCCTTCGCCAGGCGCAGCGTCTCGGCAAAAGTCTTGTAAGGAAACGACGGATGCGCGGTGATCACCATGGGCGACTTGCCGATGAGCATCATGGGCGCAAGATCCCTCATCGTGTCGAACGGCATATTCGGCATCAGGCTCGGGTTGACGCCATGGGTGTCGAATACCAGCAGGAAGGTGTAGCCGTCGGGCGGCGCTTTCGCGACCACGCCGGATCCGATCGCGCCCGATGCGCCGCCGCGATTGTCGACGACGACTGAGACCCCCAGGGCTTTCTGCAGCGGCGGCTGCAGCAGCCGCGCGATCTGGTCGGTCGTGCCGCCCGGAGGAAAGGGCACCACGATCCGGATCGGCTGGGTCGGCCAGGTCTGCGCGTGCACCGGGAATCCCATCGCAAGCGCACCTGCGGCCATCGCGTGCAGCGCGCATTTCACAATCGGCATGTGCTCTTCTCCCCCGAGTCGAGAAACGTTAACGATAGATGACGGCGTACGCCAGCATGACGATGAGGTTGTTTGAGAGGGTCACGAGCGTCCGAAACGCTCCGGCGAATACGGCGCAGGATCGACGAATGCCGCCTCGCCCGTGATCATTTCCGCGAGCAGCCTGCCGGTGACCGGTCCCAGCGTGAGTCCGTGGTGCGCATGGCCGAACGCGAACCACAGCCGGTCGTGGCGCGGCGCTTTGCCGATGATCGGCAGCATGTCGGGTGTACACGGGCGCGCGCCCATCCAGGGCTCGGTGTCGAGCCGCTCGGCAAGCGGGAAGAGATCGCGCGCGATCGGCTCCGCACGCCCGAGCTGAACCGGCGTCTTGATCGCATCGCGCAACGCGAACTCCGCGCCCGTCGTGAGGCGGATTCCGCGGCGCATCGGCGCAAGAAAATAGCCGCGCTCGGTATCGAGCACCGGATGATTAAGCCGCGCCTCGCCTGCCGCACGGTAATGCATGTGATAGCCGCGCTTGACCGCCAGCGGCAGGTCGTAGCCGAGCGCACGCGTGAGTACGTCTGCCCAGGGCCCGAGGGCGATCACTGCAGCGTCCGCCGCGAGCGGTCCTTGCGCAGTGCGTAATCGCCACCCCGTGCCTCGCTGAATTGCGCGCCCTGCTCCCCGAATTGC
>JBKJKJ010000545.1:0-7947 GCA_046597455.1 Burkholderiales bacterium | reverse complement strand
CTGATCGCGCTCGCCAAAGCCAAACCCGGCGAAGTCAATTTCGCGGGTTCAGGCAGCGGCAGCACACCGCATCTGGCCGGCGAGCTTTTCAGGACCCTCACCAAAGCCGAGATGATGCATATCCCTTACCGCGGAACGGGGCCGGCGATCACCGGGCTGCTCAGCGGCGAAGTGGCCACGATGTTCATGCCCGCCCTGGCTGCGGTGCCGCTCATCAGCAGCGGGCGCGTGCGCGCGCTCGCGGTCACCAGCAAAGAACGCCTGGCTGCGCTGCCGAACCTTCCCACCATCATGGAATCAGGGCTGAAAGGCTACGAATCGAGCCAGTGGTACGGCATTCTCGCGCCTGCGGGAACGCCCGTCGAAATTCTGAACGCGCTCAATGCGCAGGTCATGAAAATCATGCGCACCCCCGAGATGAAAAAGCTGATGGCCGACAGCGGCAGCCTCGCCGTCGGCAGCACGCGCGAGGCTTTTGCCAAGCACCTGTCGGACGAGTACGCGAAGTGGGCGAAAGTGATCAAAGCATCGGGGGCTACGGCGGACTGACCGGCATGCCGGCCTGTTCGACTTTCGCCCGTTACGCCACAGAGGGACACCCGGGTTTCCCCCTGGTGACCTCCTTTCCTTCTTACAGCGCTCCTCGAAGCGCACGGGGAATACAGTGAACGACACGACGAGCATCATCCACGACGCACCGGTCCCCGCTTCTTCGGGAGACAAGATCTGGGGCAGCGACGCCATTGTCGCTGTCCTGCGCACGCTGGACATTCCGTACATCGCGCTCAACCCGGGGGCGAGCTACCGCGGCCTGCACGACAGCATAGTGAACTATCTCGGCAACCGCACCCCGCAGATGATTCTGTGCCTTCACGATGAGCACGCGGTGTCCATCGCGCAGGGCTACTGCAAAGCCTCGGACCGCATGATGGCCGCGGCACTGCACTCGAACGTCGGTCTCATGCACGCGACCATGCCGATTTTTAACTCGTGGTGCGACCGCACGCCCGTGCTGATCGTCGGCGCGACCGGCGCATGGGATGCGGCGAAGCGCAGACCGTGGATCGAGTGGATACACACGTGCTCGGATCAGGCGCAGCTCGTTCGCAATTACACCAAGTGGGACAATCAGCCCGGGTCAGTGGCAGCGTGCGCGGAAGCCCTGCTGCGCGCCGCGCAGATCGCGCAGACCGCCCCGCGCGGGCCGGTGTACGTGAACTTCGACGTGTCGCTTCAGGAGCAGCAACTCGAAGCGCTCCCGCCGATGCCCGACGTCACGCGCTACGCGGTGCCTAAACCCGCCCAGCCTGCGCCCGAGCTCATTGCGGAAGCCGCGCGCCTGCTGTCGAATGCAAAGCGGCCCGTGATGCTCGCCGGACGCTGCTCGCGAAATCTCGATGCCTGGAATGCGCGCATCGCGCTCGCCGAGAAGCTCAACATCCCGGTGCTCACCCACATCAAGCTCGCTGCGGCTTTTCCGACCGATCACCGCCTGCACGCCGCACCGCCGGGAAACCGCCTTTCAGGCGGGGCGAAAAAGCTCATCGCTGAAGCCGACGTCATCCTGTCGCTCGACTGGCTCGACCTGGGTGGCGCGCTCAACCAGTCTTTCGGTGACGCGCCGGTCAAGGCGAAAATCATCCAGGTCTCGTGCGACGCGCACAACCATCGCGGCTGGAGCATGGACTATCACGTGCTGCCGCCGGTCGACGTGTATCTCATGAGCGACCCCGACGCGGCGGTCCCGGCGCTCCTCGATGCGGTGAAGCCGCGCGCAGCCCAGGGCGCGCTTCCCGTCGGCAAACCGGCACCGGCGCCGCAGGAAACGCTGACGATCGCCGGCGTGGCCGACGCGCTCAATGCAGCGATGCGCGGCATCGACCGCTGTATCGCGCGATTGCCACTCGGCTGGCACGGCGCCTACACGCATTTCTCCCACCCGCTCGACTACGTCGGCTTCGATGGCGGCGGCGGTGTCGGCGCAGGCCCGGGCATCACGGTGGGCGCGGCGCTGGCGCTCAAGGGAACGGGGCGCATGACCATCGGCATCTGCGGCGACGGGGATTTCCTCATGGGTAACACCGCGGTGTGGACCGCCGCCCATTACGGCATCCCGTGCATGATGGTCATTTGCAACAACCGCTCGTATTACAACGACGAGCGACATCAGGGCGCGGTTGCGACAGCGCGCGGCCGCCCACCTGAGAATGCGTGGATAGGCCAGCACCTGACCGAGCCCGACATCGACATCGCAGCGATGGCCCGCGCACAGGGCGCTGTCGCGATCGGTCCGGTGACGACGCTCGCTGACATGCACACGGCCATGGAACAGGCGGTGCAGGCCGTGAAGGACGGCAAGGTGTGCGTGGTCGATGCGCGCGTGATGCCCGGCTACGACGCCGAATGAAGGATATAAGCATGACAGAGGAGAGAAGCAACATGACCGATCCGATCAGGAAGCGACGTGCGATTCCGGGTTCGTTCCGAAGCTGCCGGCTTGCGGCGGTCGTGGCCGCGACTCTTGCGCTACCGCTCGTGAACGCGGGGGCCGCAACGACCGCGACCGATTACCCCACCAAAGCCATACGCGTCATCGTGCCGCAAAGCGCGGGCGGCTCGACCGATCTCGCAGCACGTGTGGTGACGCAGCGCCTGAGCGACGCGCTCGGTCAGCCGATCGTGGTCGACAACCGGCCCGGCGCAGGCAGCCTGAACGGCACCGACACGGTGGCCAAGGCGCAGCCCGACGGTTATACGCTGCTCGCAGTCGCCGCGTCGTTCAGCATCAACCCGAGCCTGCACGCGAAGCTGCCTTTCGATCCGGTACGCGATTTCCTGCCGATCACGCGTTTTGCGTCGCTGCCTCACATCCTGGTCGTGCATCCCACGCTCCCCGTGAAATCGGTCAAGGAGCTCATCGCGCTGGCCAAAGCGAAACCGGGCGAGCTCAATTACGCATCGAGCGGGGTTGCGACGAGCACGCATCTCGCCGGCGAGCTTTTCAAGAGCCTGACCCATATCGACATGGTGCAGGTGCCGTTCAAAGGCGGCGCGCCGGGCATGGTGGGGCTGCTCAGCGGGCAGGTGCAGCTTTACTTCGCGACCATCTCCACCGCGCTTCCGCACGTGAAATCGGGCAAGGTCCGCGCGCTGGCCGTGACGAGCGCGAAGCGATCGGTCGCGGCGCCGGAGTTTCCGACGATCGCGGAAGCCGGCGTGCCGGGATACGAGCACGCTTCGTGGGTGGGTTTGCTCGCGCCCGCGAAAACACCGGCCCCGGTCATATCCCGCCTCAACAGCGAATCGGTCAGGATCGTGAATCAGCCTGACGTGAAGACGCTGTTCCTGCGCGATGGGCTCGAAACCGTCGGGGACACGCCGCAGGAGTTCGCCACCGTGATCCGCAACGAAGTCGCCAAATGGAAGAAAGTGGTGAAGGCGGCCGGAATCACGCCGCAGTAAGCATGGCGCGGCGAGCGGCACATCACTGCGGCTCGATGCCGGCCTCCTTCGCGACCTTGCTCCACTTGCGCACTTCGGTGCCGATCATCGCGCCGAAGTCCTCGGGCGCGCGGCTGGGCGAGGCCTCAGCACCTTCGTCGGCGAATCGTTTCGCCACACCAGGATCGTTCAGCGCCTGCACCACTGCGGCGTGCAGCTTGACGAGCGTGGCACGCGGCGTGCGCGCCGGCGCGACGAGCCCCGACCAGTTGTCGGCCTGGTAGCCCGGCACACCCGCTTCGGCAATGGTGGGAATGTCCGGCGCCGCACGCACGCGCCGCGCGCTGGTGACGCCGAACGCGACCAGCCTGCCGCTGCGCACGTGATGCAGGCTGCTCAGCATGCTGGCGACCATGAGCTGCACTTCGCCCGCGATGACGGCGGTGAGCGCGGGGCCGACGCCCTTGTAAGGCACCACCACCATGCGCGTTCCGGTCATGCCCAGGAAAAGCGCCATCGACAGGTGCGAGCTCGCGCCATACGTGCCCGAGGCGTACTGAAGCTTGTCCGGCTGAGCGCGAGCCAGCGCAATCACGCCGCTCACGTCCCTGGCGGGTAGCGAAGGATGCGACACGAGCAGATTGGGCAACAGCACCGTGAGCGAAACCGGGGCGAAATCGCGTTCGAGGTCGTAGCCGGTGTCTTTTCATCACGGCCGGATTGCTCGCGTGGCTCGCGAACGTCGCCAGCAGCGTGTAACCATCCGGCGCCGCCCTGGCGGCGAGCCGCGCGCCGATGCTGCCGCCGGCCCCCGCCCGATTGTCGACGACGATCTGCTGGCCGAGGATCTGCGAAAGCTTCGGCGCGACGATGCGCGCAACGTTGTCGGTGCCGCCGCCGGGCGCGGTGGGCACGATGAGCCGCACCGGGCGGTTTGGATAATCGGCGGCGAGCGCGAATGGCGGGGCGAGTGCGAACAACACAAACGCCGCAGCGCATCGTGCGCGCCCGCTCGACACGCTGCGCGGCGCGCGCGTCACGGCGAAGCGAGGAGGCGTCCCCAGCCTTTGACGGGGGGTGCGATTCCCGCGGCGATCAGGCGCCACACTTCGGCGATCGGATTGGTGATCACCGGGATGCCGAAGTCTTCCTCCAGTATCGGGACCGCGGCCAGACTGCGCCACGCACCGCCGGGCATGAGCAGGGCCTGCGCATCCGGCGCCTGCTTCATCGCTTCCCGGCCGAGCTGGAACGCGAGCTTCACGCCTTCCTCGATGCTCATCGAGAAAGCCTGCTTCGCCCACTGTCCGACGCTGGTCATGGACAGCACTTCGATTTCGGCGTGGTCGAGATAGGCCCGCAGCGCCTTGTTCAGTTCAGCTGACCAGCGGCTCGCGACGGCAACGCGGGTCACGCCCAGATGACGCATCGCTGCGATCGTCGCTTCGGCCTGCGCATCCGCCGTGACCCCCGTCCTGCTGCCCGTCTCTTCGATGAGCTCGAGGACCCGCGAGCGTCCGAGCTGGGACGCGATCGGGAAGCCGGCGAGCGAGATGCTGTTCGCCCCCTGCGCCACCAGCTCGTCGACGCAGGTCCAATAACGTGCGCCGATCGCCTCGTTCACGCCTTGCAGCGTGTAATCTGTGATCTCGATCGAACTCGAAATGCGCCTGATATCAGGCGGCAGCAGCGGCTCGGGCTGCGACATCGGGTGCCGCGCGGTGCCCACCGGCGAGACCCGCCCCGCTGTATAGCGAATCTTCACTTCTTTCTCGGCCGTCATCGTTTCTCCTTGCCCGAATCGCTCACTTCATACCGCATCGCGTCATCGCGTTACCACTCATTCCCTGGGGACATTCGCCACCTTCACCATCTCGGCGTAGCGCTCGTATTCGGCCCGCACGAACCGGCGCGTTTCGGCGGGGCTGCGGCCGTCGGGCTCGTAACCGCCTGCGAGCAGCGCCTCGCGCACGCGCGGAAACTGCAGCGCCTTGCTCACTTCCTGGTGCAGGCGCGAGAGAATCGCGGCGGACGTTTTTGCCGGTGCGAACCACGCGTGCCATCCGCCGCTCAGCTCGAAATTCGCAATGCCCTGCTCGCGCACCGTCGGCAGGTCCGGCAACACCGCCCAGCGCGACGCCCCCGTGAACGCGATCGCCTTGAGCTTTCCCGCCTTCACGTGTCCGATCGAGATGGTCCCGGGCATGATGGACACCTGGACCTCGCCGCCCAGCAGGGCGTTCATCGCGGGCGCCACACCTTTGTACGGGACATGCAGCATCCTGATACCGGTGCGCAGGTTGAAAATCTCGGCGGCGAGATGAAGGCTGTTGCCCACGCCGGGGGAACTGTAGGTGACTTTCTGCGTCTTCTTCGCGAGCGCGATCAACTCGGGCACCGACGACACCGGCGTCGACGGGTTGACCAGCACCAGGTACCCCGCGCCCAGCACCAGGTTCGTCACCGGATCGAAATCCTTGAGCACGTCGTAGGGAAGCTGCCGGTAAATGTGCGGATTGATCACCAGCGACGCGGTCACGTGCAGCAGAGTGTGGCCGTCGGGCTGTGCTTTCGCGACCATGTCGGTGCCGATGATGCCGTTGGCGCCGGCGCGGTTGTCGAGTACGAAAGGCTGGCCCAGCTGGGCCCCCACTTCGCTGGTGATCGTGCGCGCGATGACATCGGCCGTGCCTCCGGCGGGAAACGGTGCGACGAGGCGTATGGGTCGCGTGGGGTAGGCGTTCGCGCAGACGCTTGTTACGCCGAGACCGATCGTCACAAGGCCCAGTACTCGCCATCGCAGCATGGTGCAATCCTCCTGGTGTTGCGTCCTTGGAATAACTGGTGCTGTCTTTTTCGTTCTCTACCCAGAACCGCCAACGACACTGAGTAAGTCAAAAGCCTAGACACGGAGGCCACGGAAGACACGAAGGATCGAAGAGAAAAGCGGCGTCTACGAGAGGGGCGCGGTCTGCTACCCCTCAGCAGAAGATGTGCTCTGTACGAAATTCCTCCGTGTCCTTTGTGTCCTCCGTGTTAAAGCTTTTCTCTTTTTCGAGTTCGCGGCGAGTGCAGCCGGCTGCGCACCCCGAAAAACGGACAAGTCCTTTCGCGGACATAACACTGGCTCAAGCATCGGCGCGCGCCCGAGGCGCGCGCGTTCAGCTGACGCGCCGGGTGCGCGTTCTTCTGCTACGGACCGATCGTGTTCAGCGCATCGCTTCCGGCGGCGCGTTGGCATCGAGCGTGAAATTCCAGCCCAGGCTCTCGAGCTTCTTCACCATGTCCGGTCCGAATTTCTGCGCGATTTTGTCCGCGGTCTCAGGCACGCGCCCGACATCGTCGAACTCGCCTTTCTGGCCCTGAATCACGACCAGCAGGTGCGCATCCTGATCCGAAATGTTGACGAATGTGCGCGTAACCTGCGGCGGAACGGCGATGAGGTCGAACGGCTCGAGGACGGTTTTCTCCTCGCCTTGATCGCCCCAGATGATCTCCCATTTCCCCGTCAGCGCCATGAACGTCTCGTGGGTGCGCCAGTGCACGTGCAACCCGGGACCGTTCCCCGGCGGGCACGTCACGATGCCCAGGCGGAACACGCCCGCCTCGCCGCCGACGACGGGCGGCTTCGGCGACAACTGCCCGCCTAGGTTCTCGGGCGACATGATGTTGAACGTGCTCTTGGCGGTAATCATCTCGAACACTTCGACCGGGATGCCTTTACTGTCGGCGTGGCGCGCCTTGGTCGACACGAGATCCTTGAAGCGCGCGATGCGCGATTTCATTTCTTCCTGCGTGGGGCGCTGCGTTTTTGCCGGCATGGTTCTCCTCCGATGGATGAAACTGTCTTATTGGACGAATCGTTGCGCCGCAGCCGCGGCGTCGCGCACCGCATCGGCCGCCGGGCCGAACAACCGGTTGAGCATCACGAAAGCGTGAGGCAGGCCGGGATAGCGTTTCACGTGGCAAGGCACGCGCGCCATGCGCAGCTTCTCGCAGAACCGCAGCGTGTCGTCGAGCAGCGGATCGGCCTCGCCCACCCCGAGCCAGGCGGGCGGCAGCCCGGCGACGTCGGCGCGAAGCGGGACCGCGTCAGGGTAGGCGTCCGCATCCGCACCGAGATACTGCGACCACACCCATTTCGAGTACGCCCGCGTGGCGGGCTTGGGCGAGGCGTAATTACCGTAGAAGAGGACCAGACCACTGAGCGCTTTAGGCGCTTCGCGCGTGAGGTGAACCGCCGCCAGTGCGCAGAGGTTTGCGCCTGCGGATTCGCCGCACATGACGATACGCTTCGCGTCCACGCCGAGCGCGGCACCCTGCTCGCGCAGCCAACGCACCGCCGCCAGCACTTCGTCGAGTTGCGTCGGGTAGCGGTGCTCGGGCGCGCGGTGATAGTCCACACCGCACACGGCGTATCCGCTTTCCTTCGCCAGCAGGCGCATCGTGCGGTCGTGCGAGTCGAGCCCGCCGGCTGGTGGGCCGGCGGGCTCGACTCGCACGACC
>JBKJKJ010000470.1:0-15822 GCA_046597455.1 Burkholderiales bacterium | reverse complement strand
AGATCTCGGCCTCACCGAGCGTGCGATAAGTTTCCCACGCGACGCCTTGCGGGTCGGTGATCCAGTATTTGTCGCTACGCGCATAACAGCATTGCGCATCGCGCTGATCGAGCGCGGCAATCTCGGCTTTGGCGATCTGCGCGCGAAGGTCGGCCAACTCCGCCTCGGAATCGACCTGAAACCCGAGGTGGTCGACGCCCGCTTTGGCACCGCGCTGCGATATGGCGAAGTTGATGCGTGGATCCTCAACCATCCACTTCGCGTAGTCCAGCTTGCGCACCGTGGGACCGGCCCCGAACACGGCGGAATAGAAACGAACGTTGGCTTCGAGATCATCCACGGCAACGTGCACGTGAAAGCGCTTCATGATTGGCTCCTGACAGACTTGCCAGACCTGAGTTGGGGTTTTGGCGGCGCGCAGCAGCGGTCCAGCGCAGTTTCGACGAGAGTGAGACATTCCTGCGGCATGCCGCGGCAGCAGTTGCGGGTGAGAAAGCTCATCAGCTCAGCCATGCGCTCGAAATTCGCTGCGTAATACACGAAACGCCCCGACGGGCGGGCCGTCGCGAGTCCGGCACGGTCGAGCTCCTTCAGATGGAACGAAAGCGTCGCCGGCGCAACGCCGAGCTTTTCGCCGATCACGCCCGCGGGCGTGCCTTCCGGCCCCGCTTCGATCAGGAGACGGAAAACAGCCAGGCGGGTTTCCTGCGCCAGCGCGGAAAGTGCGGTTACGGCGGCTTTTATTTCCATATTTCCATTGTTATGGAAATATAGGGCACAGTCAAGCCGGTGCAACGCCGGCTCAGCGTAAATAAGGTGTCTTACGTGGCCTACGCGCGATCGTCCTTCGCCTGGAGAATCGCACGATATTGCTCGAGCGCCTGGCGCCGCTCCGGATCGACTTCGGGGTAGTGCATGCGTAAACCCTTCAGCGTGTCGATGATCACTTTGGAGATGATCAGCCGCGCATTCTGCTTGTCGTCGGCGGGAACGACGTACCACGGGGCATCGCGCGTGCTCGTCGCGGCGAGGCAGGCACCGTACGCGTCCTGATAAGCATCCCAGCATTCGCGCTCCTTCAGGTCGGACTCACTGAATTTCCAATTCTTGTCCGGCTCCTCCAGCCGCGCCAGAAAGCGCTTGCGCTGCTCCTCCCTGGACAGATGCAGGAAGAACTTGACCACGCGCGTACCGTTCTGATGGAGATGGCGCTCGAATTCGCATATCGAGTGATAACGCTTCTTCCAGATCGAGCCGCCTTTGAATGCTTCTTCAGGAAGCGATTCGGCACGCAGCAGCTCGGGATGCACGCGCACGATGAGCACTTCCTCGTAATACGACCGATTGAAAATGCCGATGCGGCCGCGCTCCGGCAGCCGACGGGCCGCCTGCCACAGGAAATCGTGGTCGAGCATCTCCGCGCTCGGATGCTTGAAGCTGAAAACCTGACAACCCTGCGGATTCACGCCCGACATGACGTGCTTGATCGCACCATCCTTGCCCGCAGCGTCCATCGCCTGAAAGATGATCAGCAGCGCGTATCGATTGTGCGCGTAGAGCACGGGCTGCAGCTTTTGGAGCTTTCCCGTGTGCTCGGCCAGCAGTTTTTCGTAGCCTTCCTTCGATCGGTAATACGGCTTGACCTGCGTCGGCCATTTTTCGAGTCTGACCTTACTGTCTTCATTGACGCGATAGTCGTCGATATCGATTTTCATGCAAGCCCCTGTGTCCGTACGCGACGTACCTCGTTTCTGATCGCCGCCGCTATTCCGGCGGCTGCAGGTCTTCGAGGGTGGTCGGAATGAGCTCGCTGACCGTCGGATGGATGCGCACGCCGCGCTGAACCGCGTCGTAAGGCAGGTGCGCATACATCGCATCCAGCAGCGAGTGCACGACTTCGTCGCCAGCGAGTCCGAGAACCGCTGCGCCCAGGACGTGCCGGGTCTTCGCGTCGACCGCGATTTTCATGAAACCGAGACTCTCGCCTTTCTGCACTGCGCGGCCGACCTTCGTCATCGGCCGCTTCCCGACCAGCACCCGATCGACCGCCTTTTGCGCCTCCGCGACGGTCATGCCGACACGGCCGAGCGGCGGATCGATGAAGAGCCCATAGGCAGTGAGCCGGTCGGTGACCTTGCGCTGCGCGCCGTCGAGCAGATTCGCAGCAACGATTTCGTAATCGTTGTACGCGGTATGCGTGAAAGCGCCACGCCCGTTGCAGTCGCCGAGCGCATACACGCCGGGAACGCTGGTCGAGAGGTCATCGGCCACTTCGATATAGCCCCGCGGGTCGGTGCGAATGCCGGCAGCGTCCAGGCCGAGGTCGTCGGTGTTCGGCACGCGCCCCACTGCCAGCAGCACATGCGACCCCACCGTTCGCGGCGCGCCTTCGGTGCATTCGACCTTGATCGCAACCCCTTCGGCATCCGGCTCGAGCGCGAGACACGCCGCATTCATCCTCAACCCGATGCCCTCTCTTTGCAAAATGTCGGCCACCGCGTCCGACACATCGGGATCTTCGCGGCCGATCAGCCGGGGCGCCTTTTCGACTATCGTCACCTCGCTCCCGAAGCGGCGGTACATCTGGCCGAACTCGAGGCCGATGTAGCTTCCGCCCACGATCAGCAGATGCTTCGGCACGAAATCGACGTCCATCATCGAATCACTGGTGAGAAAGGGGACGTCGCTCACACCCGGCATGTCGGGAATCAACGGTCTGGCGCCGACGTTGATGAATATGCGATCGGCCTCCAGCGTTTCACCATTGACCGCAATCACTCGGGGCGCAGTGAATCTCGCATGTCCCTCATAGACGGTGCAGTTGTCGAGCGAGCGCATCCACGCTTCGACTGCTGAGCTCGATTTTCCCGAGATCTCGTCCTTGCGTGCTTTCACTATCTTCATGTCGATGCGCACCGGCGAATCGAGCATCACGCCATACTTCTGGGCGACACGCGCTTTGTGGGCAACATACGCACTCGCAACGAGCGCCTTCGTCGGAATGCAGCCGGTATTCACGCAGGTACCGCCGAAACGGGCGCGCTCGATGACCGCAACGTGCATGCCATGGGAGGCCAGGCGCGCCGCCATGGCGGGGCCGGCCTGGCCGGTGCCGATTACGATTGCATCGAAGTGGTTCATGGAACCTCCACGCAGCGACCGCGCGCGCCAACCGCACGCGGAGCGACGCACCAGTATGAAATGACGATACTATTGGGGAATGTCATGACCGTGGCAAAAATAACGACTCCCGTATTCAAGCGTGACATGTTGACGTCCACCCTTTCCCCGTACCGTAGCACGTTGCCCCAATCCCTATCCCTATTCCTATCCCTGTTGGCTCCCTTGCATCGCACATGCCGCGCGGGATACGAGGCGCACCGTGATCGCCGTCGACGGCTCATCAGCGGTGGCGTTCCCCTGTCGAACGCACATCGTACGGTATTTGGCGACGCTCGGCACCGCACCGCTCCCTGTCCCGTAGGCTCGTGCGCACACGAGGGCGGCCTCGCGCATGGGTGCCGCGCATCATCCCGCGGCGCGGCGCTCGCGTGCGGGCAATCGCCGTCGCGCCAGGCCGCGCGACCTTGCGCTTCGCCCCCCGGAAATTCGCTGTCGATATGATCTGCATCGGCTCATGAGCGCGCCCATCCGGGTCTTGCATCTGGAAGACAACACCGCCGATGCGGACCTGATTCGAGGCAGGCTCCTGAAAGAGCACCCCGGGTGCGAGGTGGTCTGGGTGAGTTCGCGCGACGAATTCCACGGCGCACTCGGCGGACCGCGATTCGACCTCATACTCTGCGACTACAACCTCCAGGGGTACGACGGCCTCGCTGCATTGAAGGACGCGCAGGAAAGGCAGCCCGCCGCCCCGGTCATCATGGTGACCGGGACGCTGGACGAAGACCAGGCAGTCGAGTGCGTCAAAGCCGGGGCCACCGATTACGTTCTCAAGAACCGCCTGCAGCGCCTGGGCGCCGCGGTCACGCGCGCGTTGCGCGAGGCCGCCGAGCAACGCGAGCGCCTGCAAGCGCAGGACGCGCTGCGCCAGAGCGAGCGACGGCTGCAGCTCGCGCTGGAGGCGTCGGAGGTCTCGGTGTGGGAGTTCGACATCGAGACCGGCCACGTCGCCGTCTCGCGCGAGTTCGGTCCGTTCCTCGGTTATCCGGCGAGCGAAGTGCCCCTGCGCATCGAATCGTGGGAGGCGATAACTCATCCTGACGACGTGAAGCGGCTGCGCACTGCGCTCGCCCGGCACTATCGTGGCGAAACACCGCGCCTGGAGGTCGAATACCGCATCCGCGCGAAGGACGGCGAATGGCGCTGGCTCCAAACGGTCGGCCGCGCGTTACGGCGCGATGCACGGGGCCGCGCGAGGCTCATGTGCGGCACCCACCAGGACGTCACCGAGCGCCGACGCTCCGGCGAGATGCTGCGCCTGCAGGAACTTGCGATCGACGCGGCGACCAACGCGATTTTGATCGTCGACGCACGCGCCCGCGACTACCCTGTGGTCCACGTCAACCGCGCATTCGAGAAGATCACCGGCTATCGGCCGGATGAAGTGATCGGGCGTAACTGCCGCCTTCTCCACCGCGACGACCGCGACCAACCGGGGCTGCAGCGACTACGCGAAGCGATCGCTGCCGGCGAAGAGGCCTCCGTCCTGCTGCGCAATTACCGCAAGGACGGCTCGCTTTTCTGGAACAACCTGCGCATTTCGCCGCTGCGCAGTGACGAGGGCGCCGTCACCCACTTCGTCGGCATCCAGAGCGACGTCACCGAGTTGAAGCAATATCAGGCCGAGCTCGAATACCGCGCAAATTACGATGTGCTGACCGGGCTTGCGAACAAAAACCTGCTGCACGATCGCCTCGATCACGCGATCGCCGTCGCCGGGCGCGCCAACGGCAAATTCGCACTGCTGTATCTCGATCTCGACCGGTTCAAGCTCATCAATGACAGCCTCGGCCACACGAGCGGCGACGTGCTGCTCACGACCATCGCGGCTCGGCTCAGGACTTTCGTTCGCGATTCCGACACCGTCGCACGGCTGGGGGGGGACGAGTTCGCGATCGTGCTGAACGAAGTCGAACACGCCAGCTCGATCGCAACGATCTCGCAGAAAATCCTCATGCAGATCGATCAGCCGGTCGGCATCGAAGGACGCGAAGTGTTCACCTCAGCGAGCATCGGCGTGTGCGTCTTTCCCGATGACGGCGATAATCGCGATTCTCTCATCAAGAACGCCGACACGGCGATGTACCGGGCGAAACAGGCAGGCCGCAACCAGGTGTGCTTCTACACCGCAGACCTCAACGCCCACGCGCTCGAGCACTTGCAGCTCGAAGCGGACCTGCGCCGCGCGCTCGTGATGCATGAATTCGAGCTGCACTATCAGCCGCGAGTCGAGCTCTCGAGCGGGCGCATCACCTCAGTCGAGGCGCTGGTCCGCTGGCGCCGTCCCGCAGAGGGGCTGGTCCCGCCCGCGCGCTTCATTCCGCTTGCCGAAGAAACAGGCCTGATCGTTCCGCTCGGCGAGTGGGTGCTGCGTACCGCGTGCGAGCAGATGAAGACGTGGCGCGACGGGGGATGCGTGGACATGCGCGTCGCCGTGAATCTGTCGCCGCGCCAGTTCAGGCAGCCGGACATCGCGGGAGCGATCGCCGCTATCCTGAAAGACACCGGGCTCGACAGCCGACACCTCGAGCTGGAAATCACCGAAAGCATTGCCATGCACGACCCGCAGGTCACGCAGCGTGTGCTCGAACAATTGAGCGCGATCGGCATTTCCCATGCGATCGACGATTTCGGTACCGGCTATTCGTCCCTCGCCTACCTCAAGCGATTTCCGATCGACACGCTCAAGATCGACCAGTCCTTCGTCGAAGGCGTGCCGGCCGATGCAGACGATGCGAACATCGTGCGGGCCATCATCGCGCTTGCCAGAAGCCTGGAGCTCGTCGTGATCGCCGAGGGCGTCGAGACCGAGGCGCAGCGCGCATTCCTGCACGCGCAGGGATGCCATGAAATCCAGGGCTTTCTCGTGTGCCGACCACAGCCGGCGCATGCACTTGCGGAATTACTCATGTCCCGGCGATGGGTGCCGCCCGGGTCCGGACAACCGTAATTCGTCCGCGATGCGCGGCCCGGCCCTCGAGCCGCGTGACGCTCGACCGGGCGCGCCGCTCGATTCGTGGGTCATCGGCGCCGGAGCGTTCATTCACCGGCCGGTGATCGAAGACTGAATACGGCCCTTCTGCAGATTTCAAAACCGCTATGCCATCTGGTGTATCGTACCTGTCATCTGCATTTTTCCCGGTTCTGGCCACTCTGGCGCAGGCCTACCGCCCGCCGAATGTCCGCAGGCCGGGGCATGGAAAGTGCTCCCTCAGCGAAATTCCCTCTCACGCAAGGCTCTCGTGACCGCAACGTCCCCCCTGCACACCCTGCGCGCCGTGGCACGATGGGCCATCGGGCTTACGCGCCCGGCAGTCGTGGTGGCGGGCTTATGCGCAGCCCCGTTGGCGGGAATCAGCCTGGTGAGCGCCCCCGTCGTCTCTGCGCATCCCACGCAGGCAATGGACGCCGCACCCGGCCCGCGCGCCCTAGCGACTTCAAAACCGGCGCAGAAAAAAAAGGCGTCTCCGGTCGCCGACACGCCTTTCGGGCGCGAAGGCGATCCGCGTAAAGTCAAACGCGTGATTCGCATGGAAATGTCGGACGCGATGCGCTTTTTCCCGGACCAGATCCGTGTCCAGAAAGGTCAGACGGTGCGCTTCGTGGTTCGCAATGGCGGCGAGTCGCCCCACGAAATGGTCCTCGGTACCATGGACGACCTGAAAAAACACGCTGCGATCATGAAAAAAACAGCGCCGTCCGACCGCGATGCCCCGAATATCGCGCGCGTCGAACCGGGCGACACCGGGCGCATCGTGTGGCAATTCACGAAGACGGGAGAGTTCTATTACGGCTGTCTCGTGCCGGGACATTTCGAAGCCGGGATGATCGGGACGGTCGTTGTGCGCTGATCACCTTCCCCTGCGGAGCCTGCCATGAATCTCTATCGCTTATTGCAACAGCGCGCGGAGGCACGCAAGCCGCTTCGCGTCGCGCTGATCGGCGCGGGCAAGTTCGGTTCGATGTTCCTGTCGCAGGCACGCCGAACGCCTGGACTGCACGTCGTCGCTGTCGCCGATCTCGACGTTGCGCGCGCACGGGAGAGCCTCGCGCGCGTAGGCTGGGCGCCCGAGCAATACGAGGCACGCTCGTTCGACCATGCGGCGCGCACTGGTGCCACTCACGTGACGGACGATGCGCCAGCCGCTGTCGCGTCCCATGCGGTCGATATCGTGATCGACGCGACTGGACATCCCGCTGCCGGCATCCGCCACGCCCTCGCGTGCATCAGTCATGGCAAGCACATCGTGATGGTGAACGTCGAGGCCGACGCGCTGGCGGGCCCGTTGCTCGCGCGCCGCGCAGCTCAGGCAGGCGTCGTCTATTCGCTCGCCTACGGTGACCAGCCGGCGCTCATCTGCGAAATGGTCGACTGGGCGCGCGCCGCCGGCTTTGAGGTCGTCGCCGCCGGCAAAGGCACCAAGTATCTTCTCGCGTATCACGACTCGACCCCGCAAACGGTGTGGGGCCACTACGGGTTTTCGGACGACCAGGTCGAGCACGGGGACTTCAATCCGCAGATGTTCAACTCCTTCCTCGATGGCACCAAATCCGCGATCGAAATGGCTGCGGTGTCCAACGCGACCGGCCTCACACCTGCGCCGGACGGGCTCGAATTCCCGCCGTGCGGGGTCGACGACCTCGCGAGCGTGCTCAAGCCGCGCGCGGACGGCGGCGTGCTGCATCACCGCGGCCAGGTCGAAGTGATATCGAGCGTGGCGCGCGACGGCTCGCCGGTGTTTCGCGATTTACGGTGGGGTGTCTACGTGACGTTTGCCGGCGACAGCGATTACGTGCGCCGCTGCTTCCACGAGTACGGCCTCATCACCGACGAGAGCGGCAATTACACCGCGATGTACAAGCCCTTTCACCTGATCGGCCTGGAACTCGGTATATCGGTGGCGAGCGCCGGCCTGCGGGGCGAGGCTACCGGCGCGCCCACCGATTTTCTCGCTGACGCCGTGGCCGTAGCGAAGCGCGACCTTGGGGTGGGTGACACGCTCGACGGGGAAGGCGGCTATACCGTTTACGGCCGCTTGATGCCGGCTGCGGACTCGCTGCGCATCCAGGGACTGCCGATCGGACTCGCGCATCACGTGCGGCTCATCCGTGCCGTCGGAAAAGGCCGACCAGTAACCTGGAACGATGTCGACGTGCCCGACTCCGAGGCAGTGCGTATCCGCCGCGAGATGGAGCGCCATCATGCGGCGCATGCCAGCGCCGCACGAGTTGCCGCGCCGGCACTGCTAAGGGGTTGATCCTCGCCAGATTTTACCGG
Source organism: Burkholderiales bacterium (assembly GCA_046597455.1). Taxonomy (GTDB): domain Bacteria; phylum Pseudomonadota; class Gammaproteobacteria; order Burkholderiales; family SG8-41; genus JAQGMV01. The sequence continues at coordinate 7,361 of JBKJKJ010000470.1, read as the reverse complement.
GCGTGGCGCACACCGCTCGTCCGGCGCCGCACGCATCCAGCGCAGCGTCGCCAGTCTCGGGTGGGATGAATTGGCCCGCCGCCACACGCGCGCCTCGGGAATAGCGTGGGCACATTGTCAAGCCATTGCCGTGCACACCTCGAACTGTCACACTCCCGCTCCCGGCATCGCCATTCACAATATTATTCGAGGGCAGGAACATGCACTGGGAATTCAAGCAGGAGCCCGGCGAGACCAACCGTTGGCGCTGGAAGTGCGTAGCCGAGGGCACCCGCGAAACGTTGAGGATGTCGCAGCTGCCATTCAAGACGATAGACGAGTGTGTCCGCGATGCGGAGAAATACGGTTATGTCGCGACGGACCCGACGCCCAGCGTCATGGTCCGCTGAACCGCCCCGCCTACCCCCGAATCGCTGCGCTGCGCCCTCGCAAAGGGCGCGCCAGACGCTCGTCTGCCCGAATCTTTCCGCGCCCTACGCGCTCGCATAGCATGGCTGCGCCGAAAATGAGCTGGGGGCAGAAACACACCCGGTAGTCGTTGCACGGCAAGCCCTGCCGCTGGCATCATGGAGCGCCCCGCTGCAGCCTGGGAGCTTCGATGCAACGACGCGGATTCTTGCGAGTGTGCTCGGGATGGGCAATGTACGCGGCAGCAACCGCTCACCCGGCGACGGGTACGCTCAGCCCGCGGTTTTTTTCGCGGACGCGTCTGACTGACGAGAGCGGGCAGCCGCTACGCGCCGCCAGCCTGGCAGTGGGCCGAAATTATATATTTCATTATCCGTTCGAAGGCACTCCGTGCTTTCTGATCAACCTGGGCAAACCCACCGGCCAGAATGTAAGCCTGCGAACCGAAACCGGAAGCGCGTATCGATGGCCCGGCGGTGTCGGGCCGCAGCGCGCGGTGGTCGCGTATTGCGCGATCTGCACTCATCGAATGACCTATCCGACGCGGCAGATCAGCTTCATCAGCTATCGCGACCGCGCGAGCGCATCAGCCGCCTCGAGACTGAATACGATCCATTGCTGCTCGGAGCACAGTGAGTATGACCCCGCATCGGGCGCGCGCGTACTGGGTGGCCCTGCGCCCCAGCCTCTCGCCGCCATCCTGCTCGAATACGATGCGCCTAGCGATGGATTGAGTGCCATCGGCACGCTCGGCGCCGATCTGTTCAACGCTTTCTTCGCGAAATACGAGTTAAAGCTCGAGCTCGATTATGGCGGCGGACGCGCACGGCAACGCTCAGGCGACACCGCTGTCGTCACCGCACTCTCGGACTTCTGCAAACAGCAGGTACGGTGCTGATCGCACGTCCACCGCGACCTCACCACATCACTGCATCACTGCATCACTACATCACTACATCACTACATCACTACATCACTACATCACTACATCACTACAGGGTCGGCGTCGGCCCCTGGGCGTAAGTCTTCTCGAATTTCTCCTGGTCGGCAATGCAGCGCGTTGCAGTCGGTTGCACATCGAGACGAGGAAAGCCGATGCCCTGGCCACAATCCTCGCAGGCGCCGTAAGATCCGTCGTCCATCCGGCGTAAGGCGCTTTCGATTGCATTGAGCTCCTCGACGTCCCGCCCCGCCTCCTGCAGATCGAGATCGGTGATCATGCGCATCACCGATTCGTCACCGGCATCGCCGACCACACCCATTGCATCATCGCTGCCGGCTGTCGCCGCCTGCTCGCGTTTTGTCTTGACCTCCTCGACCAGCACGCGCTGACGATCCAGCAGCTTCGACCTGAGCTGCCCCAGTTGGACTTTCGTCAAGTTTGCCATTCACCGCCTCTCGATAGTTGAAATGCCGCGTGCGCCGAGCTGCCTCGTGTGCGTTGCGCATGCATCGGCAGCCATCAACAAGTAACGTGCCTGCCGCCCGGCCCGGTCGTGTAACGGAGCCTACACTTTGTTGCACTTTAGCAGTATGTAGAGCAGGCGCCCGCTTACGACTATGGAGACTATCGGCGGCCGGCGTACGGCCCCGAAGTCTATGGGCCGCCAGCGTATGGTGCGCCCGCGCCCGTCGCCTACCCCGCGCCGGTACCGGTGCGCTATCCACGCCGCGACGAGCCCAACCTGATGGGCGCGGCCGCCGGCGCAGTGGTCGGCGCGGTCGTCGGCAGCCAGATCGGAAACCACCATAGCAGCGGCGCGACTACGGCAATCGGCGCCGTCATCGGCGGCATGCTGGGCAGCCAGTTCTAGCAGCCTGTCGGACTTACCAGTCGGGACAGGCTGCTAAAAGCAAAACCGGCCGGGTGTCCACAAAATATCATTTCAGCAAGCCTCGAACACATGTTTTCGACTTCAATTCGGCCGGCCGGTTTTGCATAAGGCGCTTGTCGCATCGCAAGTCCGACGAGATCCTTAGGCGAAAACGTGCGGTTCGAAGGGCGGCTGCGGCCGCCCTTTTTTTTGGGCGCCCTGGCGCTGGAGATATCGCGGCAGCCGCTCTCCTCGGCTCGCCCGGCGCGCGCCCCGCACCCTCACCACACCCGTGCTTGCCCGCAACCTGCACCACGCGCGGAATAGCCACCGATTTGCGATGCTGTTCCGGGCGCAGGCGTCCCCGCGCTGGCGATAAAGTTTTCCCTCACGTTCAGGAAGTTGCCAGGAGGTCGTTAGAAGCGATGTAGCGGGAGCGCGGAGATCGACGGCACGCCCAGGTTACGGGATGTGAAGTGGCGTCGCAGGCGAGAAATCGCGGCAAATGGGCCGAAAAACGCGCGAAAATAATCAGGTGTCGCCGGTTGGCAACACCTGCGTTGCGTGGCACAATTATTTCGCACTCATAACTACCATTAAAATGCGCAACCTCCTCGGTAAGCTTGCGTCTTTCTGCGCCTTGATTTTTGGCGTCTGCGGCCCCGTCGCCTCGGCGGTAACCGACTATCCGTTCAAGCTCGTCACCCGGTCCGACGGCCGCGACCAGCAGGTCGTCGCCCGCAACGACGGGCCCGCGCCGATCACCGTTCACGTGACACTCAGCGGCGAAAATTTCGCCAGCGACCGTGAATGGCCCGCCACCGCCGTGGTGCCCCCCTACACCACGATGCTGCTGGGACGGGTGTATGCGAAGGACCGAAGCACGGGGAGCTACAACTTTCTTTTTCGATACAGCCACCATTTCGGCCGCGTCGATGCCACTCACGCGCCCGACGCGGTATATCGTCTGCCTTTCGCGGACGGTCAGGCCTACCCGATCAGCCAGGCTCACGGCGGCAGGCTGACCAGCCACAACAATCGCGAAAATCTGTATGCAGTCGATTTCGCGATGCCCGTGGGAAGCCCGATCGTAGTCGCCCGTGGGGGCGTGGTCATCGATGTCACCCTGCGGCACCGTGAAGGCGGATACGACGCCAGCTATATCGACAAAGCCAATACGGTGGCAATCGTGCACGATGACGGCACTGTCGCCGAGTACGCCCACCTCTCGCCCGGCCCCGACGTGGTCAGGGTGGGCGAGCGCGTCGCTGCCGGCGAATTGCTGGGTTACTCCGGAAATACCGGCTATTCGTCGGGCCCGCACCTCCATTTCATCGTATCCCGCCCCGCCGTAAGCGATGGCAAAGTGATTCGCGTGTCGGTGCCGGTGATGTTTTATGCAAACAATCCCGCTGTGCGCTTCAGCGCCCGCGCGGGCACCACCGTCACGGCGAATTACCGTACCGCGACCACCGGCGACGCCCCAGCTACGGCAGAGCATGTGACGGCCACCGGTACCGGCCTCACTTCGCAGGAACTGGCTCACCGCCACACCCGGTAGGCTGGGGTTCTGCGGAAGCGTCGAGCGCAATGGGCCGCCGGTCGGCCCATTCCTTGCTCAGTTGATGGTCATGAAGCGCATTCCCACATCGTATCCCCATACCTACAACGCGGACGGCACCAAGCGTTCCGAGCCGTGCAGCGGTTATCTGGAGATCATTTCAGACACGACCGGCGTCTATGTCTGCTGCAAAGCGTGCGGTGAGGGCTACCGGTTCCAGTTCGTCATGCGTCGCAGTGACGAGCTTGCGAAAGGCAGCGGGCGGTAAGCTTTACGGAACTTTACGGAAAAATAGCCTGCGCCGTAGATTGCCCACCGCCGGCGCCCCGGCTTATGGGGAATTCACCCGAATGCGGCTTGCGGTATCGTGTCCTCACTCCCCTCTCGCCTTGGCCTTGGCCTTCGCCTTCGCCTCGCCTCGCCTTTAGCAGCCGCCATCAACCCGCCGTGAGGAAATCCATGACGAGCGAGTTGAACACCTCCGGCCGAGTCTTTGAAACCGAGTGACCACCGCCGCTCAGGATTTCGAGCTTCGACTGCGGGATCGCCTGCGCCAACGCCTGGGCGTGATAAGCGGGCGTGATGTAGTCATTGTCCGACGCGATGATGAGCGTCGGCGTCGTAATGCGCGTAAGACCGGCCCGGCGATCGAATTTCAGGAGTGCGTCGATACGGCCAACCGAGACCTCTACGGGGGGCGCCGAAGACGCCGAGCGCCTGCGTTCTTCGTCGATCTGCGCGTCGTGCGTGTTCACGTAGTCAGGCGGAAAAAGCCACAGCGGGTGGAACATCGCGTGTAGCCCCGGGCCGCATTGCTGGTACATCACCCGGCGCGCTTCGAACAATCGCCTGAACCAGGGATCGCAGTGCGTCCACGTACTGCACATCACGAGACGCTCGAGGCGGTGCGGCTGTTCGATGGCGAGCGTCTGCCCGATCGCGCCGCCCGTCGAAAGGCCAACCACGTGTGCGCGTTCGATCTTCAATGCATCCATCAGCCCCACCAGCTCGGCGGTCATCTGGTCGACCGAGAATTCGCGCTGCAGCGTGTCGCTCCCGCCGGTTCCGCGGTGGTCATACGTGATGACCCGAAAGCGCGCGCTGAAAACCGGCACCTGCGGCTGCCAGTAACGCCCGACGCCGCTCAGACCGCTCACGAATACGAGGGGCTCGCCCGCTCCGGTCTCTTCATAATAAATTTCCCCGCCGTCGACCTTGGCTTTGGGCATCTGCGTGCTCCCGATACGTTGTGGTTGCCGAATCCTAACCGCCCAATGCAGAAATCGGAATATGAAATCGCGGATGCCCCCTAAAATGCGCCTTGCACCGCGGTCATCGTCTGCTATCGTCCGTCGTCCGGGATCATCATTCCCAACTCATGCTCATGATCCGATTTTTTTCCTGCGCCATCGTGCTTGTCCTCAGCGCTGTATCGAGCACGGCTCACGCGCAGGGCTATCCCGCGAAACCGGTGAAAATCATTTCGCCCTATTCGCCGGGCGGGCTCGGCGACCTCGTGCCGCGCGCGATTGCGGTGGGACTCACCGATTCGCTCGGGCAACAGGTCATCGTGGAGAACCGAGCCGGCGCGAGCCAGATCATCGGTATGCAGGCGGCCGCGCGGTCGCCGGCCGATGGCTACACGCTCGTCTACGGCAGCGTGACGAGCCTTGCGATCAATCCCAGCGCCCATAAGAGCCTGCCCTACGATCCGGTGAAGGATTTCGCGCCCGTCTCGCTTTGCGTGACCACCCCGCTGTACCTCGTGGTGCACCCCTCGATCCCTGCGCGATCGGTAAAAGGCCTGCTCGAGCTGGCGATGGCGCAACCCGGAAAACTCACGTTCGCCTCGGGCGGCAATGGCTCGTCGAACCACCTTGCGGGCGAGCTCTTCCAGTCCCTGGCGCGGGTCGAGCTGCTGCACGTCCCTTACAAAGGCGCCGGTCCGGCGATGGTCGACGTCATGGCCGGTCACGTCGCGATGATGTTCGGCGCCGCCGGTCTGGCTGAAGCGAAGGCGGGCAAAGTCCGCGTTCTCGGGGTGACCGGCGCGAAACGTTCGGCCACGGCGCCGGAATTGCCGACGCTGAGCGAGAGCGGGGTCCCCGGCTATGAAGCGACAATCTGGTTCGGTTTACTCGCTCCTGCCGGCACCCCCGGGGCAATCGTCACGCGCCTGTCGCATGAAATTGGAAAAGCGCTCGCACAGCCTCGCGTGCGCGAGCAGTTCACCACGCTCGACATCACCGCCAGCACGCCTGAAGCGTTCGCGGCGCTCATCGGGCGCGAGATCCCGAAGTGGCGCAAAGTCATCGACGGGGCAAAAATCAAAATCGAATGAAGACCCGGCTCGATATCGCGATCGTCGGCGCAGGCATCGGCGGGCTCGCCGCCGCTGCCCTGCTCGAACGCGCAGGCCACGAGGTCAACGTCTACGAGCAGACGCCGCGCTTTGCCCGCGTGGGCGCAGGCATCCAGATGGCGCCTAACGCCGTGAAAGTGCTGCGCGGCCTGGGGATCGAAGACGGCCTGCGGCGCATCGCGTTCCAGTCCGACGTCGCGCTGTCTCGCGAATGGAACACCGGCGAGATCACGAGCACGCTCGCCCTCGGGCGCGAAGTCGAAGCGCGCTACGGCGCACCCTACCTGTTCCTGCACCGCGCGGATTTGCATGCGGCGATACACGCCATCGTGCCGCCGGGCGTGGTGCACCTGAACAGAAAGTTGAGCAGATTCGATGCGAGCCCGCGTGGCGTGACGCTGACCTTTGCCGATGGATCGCAGGCGAAAGCGGATGCGCTCATCGGTGCCGACGGCGTGCATTCTGCGGTGCGTGGAGCGCTGCTCGGACCGGAGCGAGCACACTTCACCGGGCGTATCGCTTACCGCACGACCTATCCGGCCGCCCGGCTCGGCACACCGATCACGCCGGCGAGAACGAAGTGGTGGGGCCACGACCGTCATATGGTCGTGTATTACGTGACGGCCGCACGCGACGAGCTGTACTTCGTCACGAGCGTCCCGGAAAGCGCCGAATGGATGACGCCCGAGTCGTGGTCCGCGAAAGGCGACATCGAAGAGCTGCGCGCGGCGTACGCCGGCTTTCATCCTGAAGTGCAGGCGGTCATCGACGCCACATCCGAAGTCTACAAATGGGCATTGTTCGAGCGCGATCCGCTGCCGCGCTGGTCGGAGGGACGCGTCGTCCTGCTCGGCGACGCGTGTCATCCGATGACCCCTTACATGGCCCAGGGCGCCGCCTCGGCGCTCGAAGACGCCGCGGTACTGTCGCGCTGTCTCGAGGGCATCGATGTCGACGGCCTCCCGCAGGCGTTTCGCCTTTACGAAGCGACCCGCAAACCGCGCGCTTCCGCGATCCAGGCGAGCTCCAGCGCCAATACCTGGCTGCGGGGGTCGACCGACCCGGGCTGGGTGTACGGTTACGACGCCTGGACTGCCCCGCTAGTGTCCTGAGTCTTTAATTCGTACAACTAATATGCATCTCATCTGTCTCATAGTAATGTCATCACTGGGAGACAGACATGAGGGGACGGCCACTGCCGCCAGTTGTTCTCACC